>CAYVOU010000259.1:0-3981 GCA_964453295.1 uncultured Gammaproteobacteria bacterium | reverse complement strand
GATCGAGCTTGCGCTGATTGAACTTGAAGGCGCTGATGCCGCCGGGATTGACCACCTTGACGGCGAGCGCCTGGGCCGCGGTAATGGTGTAGGCGACGTAGTTGTTGATCTCTTCCTGGCTCTTGCCGGCGGCCAGCATGCGCAGAAAATAATCATCGCTGCCCAGCATGACATAGGCGCCCTTGTCGACGATCGGCGTATCGCCCAGTTCCATGTGGGCCTGGCGGGCATTGGCCGGCAGCATCGCCGGCTCGAAACAGGACGTATAGCCCATTTCGGCGTAGCGGTAGCCCGTGGTCAGCGTCGACGGCGCGGCATGGCCGACGCCGGAACGCGTGCGCGGGGTGCGGGAGATGGGGTAGGGACGGTGGTCTTCCGGCAACAAAGTGCGGGCGATGTTGACCTTGCCGCCGCCAATGTGGGTGTGCGGGTCGATGGCACCCGCCATCACCACCTTGCCGCGCACATCGATTTCGGTGGTGACGGATTCCGATGCGGCCGGGGATGCAACGATGCGGCCATCGCGAACATAGATGTCGCGCTGCTCCCCGTTAACCCCATGCGTCGGGTCGTAGACGATACCGCCTGTTAGTTTTGTCAACATGGTGGATCTGCGGATTTAGAAGGAATTCAGCAGCGTCTGCATTACGGTCCCGACGCTGGGCAGGGACGAATCGCGCAACTTTTGCAGAGGCAGCGAGACCACGGTGTCGACCCGGCACAGCTGTCCGGCGTGGTCGACGCCCGGTGTTCCCACGGGGATATAGACGGCGCATTTGCGGTCGAGCCGGGCCGAAGGCGGTGCAAGCAATACCGTCGGCACATCGGTCTTCGGCGGATGCAGATCGGTCGTGAAGCTGGATGTCCACACCAATGCGTCGGCTTCACCGTTGGCGAGAAGGTTGGTCGCGGAATTTCGGGTCGGCTCGTACTCGGGGAAACCCCTGCCGAAATCGACGCGCAGCTGGTAACCAGTCTGCCAGGCGCAGACCGCACCGGCCGTCACGGCCGCCTCGTTGCCGCCGAGCGTGAGGCCGGAGCAGCGGGTATGTTGATTGAGATCCTTGATGAACTCGCAAATGTTCAGGACGGTGATATCCGCCGCGGGGAAGTTGAGGCGCGGAGGCGACCAGACAATCACGCCGTACCTGGCCTGCTTGAGCTTGTCCACGAGTTCCGCCAGCTTGCGTATGCTGACGCCGGCCACCGCCTTCGCCTGCAGGCTGCGGCCGGCGAGGAGGGCACGGGCCGCGGCGATCAGTTCGCCCAGGCGATGCGGGTCGCTGTCCAGGTGCAGCGGCTTGCGGCCGTCAGGGCTGACCCCGGCCCGCTTGTTGAGGCCGTGCCCGACGTAAACGATCTCGCGCGACGAGGTGTCGAGATCGAACATGGATTCTTTGTTCCATACATAGCGCTCGAAAAAGCGCGGGTGGTCCTCGCCGACGTCGGTGCCGGCGAAGACGATGAGATCGGCTCGGTTGCGCAGTTCAGCCAGTGTTGTCGTCATCCAGCCGCGTTCCTGCATGGCGAGTACGTTGCGGTAGATGGCATCGCCCAGCGCATGGTCAACTACGCCGCCGGTCCGGTCGGCAAGGGCGAGCGTTGCCCGCATGCCGGCGACGTCGGTCGCCAGGCCGCCGAAGAGCGGGTGTCGCGACGATTTCAGCAGTTTCGCCGCGGCTGCGATCGCCTTGTCGAGGCTGACTTCCTTGCCGTCGACCCGTGCCGACGCCTGCACCTGCACGCGTTCGAACCCCGCGACGGCGCGCGGGCAGTGGGTCGATTCGACACGCAGGGCACCCTGATCGTTCGATACGTCGAGATCGTCGCAAAGCAGGCTGCAGAAGGGACAGGTGACGGATTGAAACGACGTTGATGCGGCACGTCGGGTTCGCGACGTTGAAACGGTTTCGGCCATGTCTGGATAGTCTTGCCTGAAATATCGGCTGCGGAATGCGGTAAATGAAAATACCAGTATTTATCAATCGTTAACGCCCCGACCACCGTCGGGGAAACCGGAACGTTACCATATATTTTGAGTGCCAACCATATTCCGCTTAGTCCATCTCGCGGTGAATCGGCCAAGGCGGCTTGCCCAGCCTACAGGTCGTATCGGCCGGCCAGGCATTATTTTGAATGGCACGCCTTAATTGCACGCGTGGTTGGTCGGGAGTGGCCAGTGAACGCTGACACTGGAGAAACCCGCCGCACGGGCGAGGCGGGTAAGGGGGCAGCGGCGGCAACCGGCGATCCCACAGGTCCGCGGAAGGGCCGACGATCTACGAATCCAGCAACTGAAGTATTTCGGCGAGGCGGGTGAATTTTTCGCGGGGCTTCTGCTTCGGTTCGCCGCGCGCGACTTCGGCAGCGTCAATTTTGAGCCAGTCGTCGAAGCTGATTGTCCTGGCGCCCCGCTCGGCGAGCAGCGGCAACAACGCGTCCGCGCCGTCCGCCCGCCCTAACGCTTCCAGCGCCGGCAGATCGGCCAGCAGCGAATTGACCGTCGCCACGCTGTCGGCGCGGTTGGTGCCGATAATGCCGGTCGGGCCGCGCTTGATCCAGCCGGCGCAATACAGACCCGGGATCACGTTGTCACCGTCCAGCAACCTGCCATCGCGGTTAGGCAGCACGCCCTTGCGCTCGTCGAAGGGTATGCCGGCGACGGGCGCGCCCTTGTAGCCGATGCTGCGGAACAGGAGGCCGCATGGGATCTCAGAGCGTTCGCCCGTTCCGCGTGCCTGTTGCTCGAATGGCGCACCCTGCAGGCGGTTCTTTTCCAGCACGACGCCCCCAAGACGCTCGTTGCCAAGCAGTGCCACGGGGCTTTTGAGGAAATGGAGATGAACGTGGCGTTTTTTTGCGGCGCCGCCTGCGTTGAGAAAGCCGCGAAACAACTCAACGTTGCGGGCACTCACGTCGTTGTTCTTATCGGCCAGTTCGGCTTGGCTTTCGGCGTTCAGCTCGAGATCGGCCGGATCGAATTCCACGTCGGCGTCGGCAAGTTCGCCGAGTTCGCGCAATTCCTTGTTGGTGAACTTGGCCTGGGCGGGGCCGCGCCTGCCGATGACGTGGATGTCGCGGATGCGGCTTTCCGCCAGGGCCGCCAGCGCGTGCTCGGCAATGTCGGTATGTTTTAATTCATCGATGGTTTTTGCCAGGATGCGGCACACGTCGATGGCGACGTTGCCCTGGCCGATGATAACCGCCACCTCCTGCGACAGATCGAAGACGCGATCGCGGTAGTCGGGATGGCCGTTGTACCAGCCCACGAACTCGGTCGCGGTGTGGCTGCCGGCGAGATCCTCGCCGGAGATCCCAAGGCGCCGGTCGCTTTCCGCGCCGCAGGTGAAGATGACGGCGTGATAGGCGCCGCGCAATTCGTCGGTCGTCAGGTCGCGGCCGACGGTGACATTGCCGATAAACCGGAAGCCCGGAGAGCGCGAAATCTTGTCGTAGACCAGCGTCACCTGCTTGAGCTTGGGGTGGTCCGGCGCCACGCCGCTGCGTACCAGGCCGTACGGCACCGCCAGCCGCTCATACATGTCGACCAGCACGGTCTTCCCGGATTTGAACAAGGCCTCCGTGGCGTAATAGCCGCTTGGTCCGCTGCCTACCACGGCCACCCGTAGCGGGCGTCCCGCCGATCCCAGTGTTTCCATGGAACTCAATATCCCAGTTCGGTCTTGCGCGCTTCGGCGGTGGGCAGAGGATCCTGCTTATCGTCGATCACCGGCAGGTTCGGCGCCTTCTGCGCGTTGATTTCAATCCAGTGCCGCTTGTCGTCCGGGAGGTCTTTTTCTTCGTAGATGGCATGAACGGGACATTCCGGCACGCAGGCGCTGCAGTCGATACAGACGTCGGGATCGATGTACAACATCTCATCGTCGCCGTGGAAGCAGGCAACGGGGCAGACCGTTACGCAATCTGTGAAACGGCAGCGTTGACAGTTGTCGGTGACTAGCGTGGTCATGGTCGAACTCC
>CAYVOU010000258.1:0-3985 GCA_964453295.1 uncultured Gammaproteobacteria bacterium | reverse complement strand
GTTGTGCCAGTCCGTCCAGACCTTGAAGTCCAGCGTGCCGCCGACGATTTCCAGCCCCAGCCAGCCGCTGTACTCTAGCAGTGTCGACGGCTTGATGCCTTCACCTTCCAAGTACAACTGGCCGGACCAGAGCGGTGTCAGAAGGTCCCCCTTGGCATCGAGAACGAAACGAAATCGCGAATGCGCGGCATCCGGCAGTTGCGCCGTGCCCTCGAGCTGATGGCGGTCGCCGTCGCTGCGGATCGACAGCCTGACTTTTGAAAACACCAACGGCTTGAACAGCGCGCGACGATCGCGCCAGGTGATGGACGCCGACTCGATGGTCAGCTGGCGTTGCCGCTGCAGCCAGTAGGCCAGTGCGTTCTGCTGCAGGCCCGTCGCCTGCGGGTCGTTGGGCACGGTGCCCTCGACCCGGATGGAACCGTCGGCGTCGCGGGCCAGGGAGATATGGGCGCCGCTGACCGTCAGTGCGCCCGGGCTGATTTGTTGCCGCACAAAACTGCGCAGCAGGTCGATGCTGACGCGCGCCTTGCGGAAGCTCGTCAGAACGTGGCCGTCCTGGCGGTCCTTCAGGCGCAGATTGGTGACCTCGATGACTGGTGTCCAGCCACTCCAGTCGGCGCTGATGCCGTCGAAGTCAACGGGCTGGTTGACCTCCTGGCTCAGCCAGGTGCGGATCTCCTCGCTGTAGCGGTCGATGTGGGGCAGCAGCACCCGCATGATGCTGACCATCACGGCGGCACTGACGATCAGGACCGCGACGGTCTTCCACAGGATATTGAGCGTGAACGTTAAGAGCCGGCGTAACATCAGCGGTGGTGCGGGTCTTGATTCAGAGCAGGACGACGTCGAACTGCTCCGGCGTGTACATGGTTTCGACCTGGAACTTGATTGGGCGCCGGATGAATTCCTCCAGTTCAGCGACGCTGGTCGAGTCCTCCTCCAGCAGGCGGTCGACGACTTCGCGAGAGGCCACGACCAGCAGGCGGCGGGCATCGAACTGACGCACTTCCCTCAGGATTTCGCGGAATATTTCGTAGCACACCGTTTCCACCGTCTTGATGGAGCCGCGCCCGCGGCAGGTGGGGCAGGTCTCGCAGAGGACGTGCTCCAGGCTTTCCCGCGTCCGCTTGCGTGTGATCTGCACCAGTCCGAGGGAGGTCACCTCGCTGATGCTGATCTTGGAATGATCGCGCTCGAGGCTGCGTTCCAGCGCCCGCAGGACCTGGCGCTGATGTTCCGCATCCTGCATGTCGATGAAATCGGTGATGATGATGCCGCCCAGGTTGCGCAGGCGAAGCTGCCGGGCGATGGCCTGGGCCGCTTCCAGGTTGGTTTTGAAGATCGTTTCTTCGAGGTTGCGGTGGCCGACGAAGCCCCCGGTGTTGACGTCGATGGTGGTCATCGCCTCGGTCTGGTCGATGATCAGGTGCCCCCCCGACTTGAGTTCGACCTTGCGGTCCAGCGCGCGCTGGATCTCGTCCTCGATGGAATAGAGATCGAGTATCGGGCGTTCGCCCGGATAGTGTTCGATGCGATCCACCAGGTCGGGAATGAAGCGGGCGGTGAATTCCTGCAGCTTCTGGAAGCTCTCGCGCGAATCGATGCGGATGTTTTCGACCTCGCGCGCGACCAGGTCGCGGATGATCCGCAGCATCAGCGGCAGGTCCTCGTAGACCAGCGCCGGCGCCTTGACCTCGGTGATGTGGCTCTCGATTGCCCGCCATAGCTTCTGCAGGAAATCCATGTCCATCGCCAGCTGATCGGTATCGACACCCTCGGCGGCCGTGCGGACGATATAGCCGCCGGTGTAAGGCCTGGCATCGGGCGCGGCGACGGCGGCCTCGGCGCGGGCGGCGTCGCAGCCGAGCATGATCTCGCGCAGCCGGGTCCGTTCTTCCTCGCTTTCGATGCGCTGGGATACGCCGATGCTGTGGCTGCCCGGCATGAAAACCAGGTAGCGCGAGGGGATGCTTATCTGGGTGGTCAGCCGCGCGCCCTTGGTGCCGATTGGGTCCTTGGTGACCTGCACCAGCACCTCGTTGCCTTCCTTCAGGATGTTCTCGATGCTGAGTTCGGCGGGCGCTCCCGGTTCCGCCGCAGGATCCACCACGTCGGAAACGTGCAGGAAGGCGGTGCGCTGCAGCCCGATTTCGAGGAATGCGGCGCCCATGCCGGGCAGGACCCGCGACACGCGGCCGAGGTAGATGTTGCCGACCAGGCCGCGCCGTTTGGCGCGTTCGATCACCACTTCCTGCAGGACGCCGTTTTCGACCAGGGCGACGCGCGTTTCCTGCGGCGTGACGTTAATCAGTATTTCTTCGCTCATGTATTGGCGGGCCGTGTACGGGCTCGGTTCGGCCGATGTCGGTGTTATGTGGTTGTTTGCCGGCCATTGGCGCATTCCGGCGCCGGGGTCCCGCTCCCGCCGGATCGCGCCTGCAATCCGGCGTTTGTCGATACCTGTTAAACTACGGCGCGCCTTCCGCGCGCGGACGCGCCGGATCCTACGAAGAACGGCGGCGTTCGGTGGGCCGGTCCGGGCCGCATCAGGTACCGCCCGTATTGTAATACACTTGGAACGAATTCCTCCCGAAACAGGACTCTGCATGTCCCATTCCGACCACGCCATGGCCGTGGTGCTCGCCATCAGCGAGGGCCGCGACCTGATGCCGTTGACGGCGACCCGCGCCGTCTCGGCAGTGCCCTTCGGCGGTACCTATCGAACCATCGACTTCCCCCTGACCAATTGTCTGCACTCCGGCTTGCGCCGGATACTGGTACTTACCCAGTTCAAGTCGCACTCGCTGCACAAGCACTTGCGCGACGGCTGGTCGATATTCAACCCGGAAATCGGCGAGTTCGTCACCGCCATACCGCCGCAAATCATCGGCGATCGCTTCGGCTACGGCGGCAGCGCCGATGCCCTTCAGCAGAATATGTACCTGCTGGAACGCAACCACGCAAATGTCGTCATGATCGTTTGTGGCACGGACATTTATCGCATGGATTACGCGGCCATGATCGAGTTTCACCTTAGGCAGAACGCCGACGTGACCGTGGCCTGCCTGCCGGAGGACTTCCCCGACAGCGATCCCGGCCTGCCGCAGCTGGAAGTCGGCGACGGCGACCGCGTTCGTGGCCTGGCCAGCGGCCGAAAGGGCAGCCTGCCGGCGTCCATGGGTGTCTACGCATTTTCCAAGCGGGTGCTGCTTGAGACCCTGGATTCGCGGCCGGACGGCGGCTGGGGCACCGCCGCGGTTGGCAACGAACTGGTCGCGTCGCTGCTGTCCCGGTCCCGCGTGCTTGCCTATCGTTTCGGCGGCAGGGAAGGTCGCGTCAGCCAGGATCGCTATTGGCAGAGAATGTCGTCGCCGGACGTGTATTACCGGGCCAATATGGACCTGCTGCGCCACGAAACGCCGCTGGACCTCTATCAGGCGGACTGGCCGATACGCACCTATCAGCCGCAAAATCCGCCGGCGCGGACCGTGCCCGGAAAGTCCTGCAACGAGGGCATCTTCGTCAACTCCATCGTGGCCGGCGGCACCGTCATCGCCGGCGGCGGCGTCAACCACAGCATCCTGTGCGCCCGCAGTTTCGTCGACGATGCCGCCACGGTCGAGAACGCGATCCTGTTCCCCGGCGTGCAGGTGGGGGAGGGGGCTGAACTGCGCAACTGCATCGTCGATAAGCACGTTGCGATCCCGCCGGGCGAGAAGATCGGGGTGGATCCGAAACACGATCGGCAGCGCTTCGTGGTGACCGACAACGGCATCGTGGTGGTGCCCAAGGGCCACGTGTTTTCCGCGTGAACGGCAGCGGCTCCCGCCGCACGGCTGCGGCGCCATGGCTGCGGTGCGCCGGTTTCCGTTGGTGGCTGTTCGTCGCGCTGCTTGTGGTGTCGGCGAGCCCGCGGGCCGGCGAGCAGGTGACGATCTGTTTCAATCTCGGCTGCCACCGGCAGGCGGAGGTCCGGATCGAG
>CAYVOU010000257.1:3180-3988 GCA_964453295.1 uncultured Gammaproteobacteria bacterium | reverse complement strand
TATTTCCAGAACCCGTCCGCCATCCAGGGCCCGGGCGGCGCCAGCACCAGCATGATCAAAAACGGCGGTGAGATGGACATGCCGACGGGCGAAGGCCCCAACCCCATGGAACAGAACCAGCCGGTGCCCACCGACGCGGAAAACATCGACAACGCCGACGAAGGCAAGGCTTCGCTTGATGATATCGACGAGCAGGACGCGGAGAAGATCGCCAAGGAGAAGGAAAAAGAGCGGATGGAATCGTTGCTTGCCGATCTCAAGAAGGCGGTCGACGCCAGTCAGGCGCTGAAGCCCTTCAAGGACCAGTTGCTGCTGGACATCACCAGCGAAGGTCTGCGCATCCAGATCGTCGACAAGGAAAACCGGCCGATGTTCGCCAAGGGCAGCGCCAACCTTGAAAACTACACTCGAGCCATCCTTCACGAGATCGCCAAGGTCATCAACCAAGTCCCGAACAAGATCAGCATCTCCGGCCATACCGACAAGACGCCGTATGCCAGCAACAACGGTTACAGCAACTGGGAGCTTTCAGCCGACCGGGCCAATGCGGCGCGACGTGCCCTGGAAGTCGGCGGCGTGCCCGATTCCAAGATCGCGAGAGTGGTGGGACTGAGTTCGTCCGTGCTGTTCGACAAGGTCAATCCCTTCAACCCAATAAACCGCCGGATCAGCATCATCGTGATGAACAAGGCCACCGAGGACTCGGTTGCCCACGGCGAAGGCAAGCTCGCCAATGACACCGGCGCAAAATCGGGTCCGGCGTTGCCGGCAGCGGCACCCGGCGGTAAAACCGGCACAGACAGCGGAT
>CAYVOU010000257.1:0-3170 GCA_964453295.1 uncultured Gammaproteobacteria bacterium | reverse complement strand
GCCCGCGGCAGGATTGCCTCAGCTTAGCGGGGCGCCACCCGCAACGCTGGACACCGCCGCCAACCTCCCGAAACCTACGGCGCCCCCCGCCGGCCAGCCCTGAACCCGGCGCCATGCCAGTGCGGCGCCGGTAAACGTGTCAATACCGGCCCGACGGCCCTTTCCTAGAGTTCGACCTGATAGCCGACTTCGACCACGCGGTTGGGCGGTAACCGGAAGAAAGTCGCCGCGCTCAGTGCGTTCCGCGACATGATGGCAAACAACGCCCGCCGCCAGCGCGCCAGCGGCGCATCGCCCCGCCCGACCAGGATCGTTTCCCGTCCCAGAAAATACGTCGTGTCCATGGGCTCGAACTGGAATTCCGGCGACTGCAACTGCTCGAGCACCGCCGGCACGTCGGGCCGCTCGAGGAATCCGTAGATGATGTTGACCCGGTACATGCCCTGCCCGAGGGCTTCCATTTCCACACGTTCCAGCGGTGACACGTACGGGATGCGCAGGGTCTCGACCGTGAGCAGCAGCACTGTCTGGTGGAGCACCTTGTTGTGCTTGAGATTGTGCAGCAGCGCCCGCGGCACACCCTGGGTATTGGCGGTCAGGAAGACGGCCGTACCCTCAACGCGTACCGGCCCGCCGCTGGAAATGCTGGTGAGAAACAGATCGATGCCGAAGTTGTCGGCGGCCAGCTTTGCTCCCAACAGCTCGCGCCCCCGCTTCCAAGTGTCCATCAGCGTGTAGATCGCGATCGCCACCATCACCGGCATCCAGCCACCAGCGGGGATCTTCAGCAGATTGGAAGTGAAGAAGGTAGTGTCGATGCAAAGGAACGGTGCAGCCAGCAACGCGGACGCCAGCACCGGCCAGCCCCATACCCGCCTGGCGACAAAGAAAAGAAACAGCGTGGTGGCCAGCATCGTGGTCGCCACCGCGACACCGTAGGCCGCGGCCAAAGCGCCCGACTCCTCGAAACCCACCACCAGTGCCAGCGTGCCTGCCATGAAAATCCAATTAACGACCGGCACGTAGATCTGGCCAATGGCACTTGCCGAAGTCTGGCGTATCTCCAGTCGCGGGCTATAGCCAAGCTGCACCGCCGAATTTGCTACCGAGAAGGCGCCGGAAATCACGGCCTGTGAAGCGATCACCGTGGCGATGGTGGCCAGGACCACCATGGGCAGCAACGCCCAGCTGGGCACCATTTCGTAGAAGACGTTGGGCAGTACCTGCGGCGAGCGCAACAGCAGGGCGCCCTGGCCGAAGTAATTGAGCAGCAGGCCGAGCACGACCACGCCGAACCAAGCGAGTTGAATCGGCTTGCGGCCGAAATGACCCATGTCCGCGTATAGCGCTTCGCCGCCGGTAATGACCAGGAACACCGAGCCCAGAACCTTGAAGGCGTGCCAGCGGTTCTCAAGGAAGAACCGCAGGGCGTGCCTGGGATCCATCGCCTGCAGCACGCTTGGATTTTGGATCAGAGAAAGGATACCGATCAGCCCCAGGACCGAGAACCAAATCAGCATGATGGGACCGAAGATGGCCCCGATGCGTGTCGTCCCGTGGCGCTGGTTCATGTACAGCGCGACCAGGATGCCGATCGCGAGCGGCACCACCCAGGGATCGAACACCGAGGTCTCGACCTTCAGTCCCTCGACCGCGCTCAAAACCGAGATGGCCGGCGTAATCATCGCGTCGGCAAACAGCAGTGAAGCGCCTACCAGGCCCAGGACGACGAACACAGGCCGCGTGACGGCGGTCTTTCTCGAATTCCCGACCACCAGCGCCATCAGCGCCAGGATACCGCCCTCGCCGCGGTTGTCGGCGCGCAAAATGATGCAGACGTATTCGATCGAGATGACCATCACCAGCGCCCAGAATATGAGCGACAGCACACCCAGAACGTTTTCCGGTGTGGGCGGCATCCGGTGATGCGCCGAAAGGAAGCATTCGCGCAGCGCGTAAAGCGGGCTGGTGCCGATGTCGCCGAACACCACGCCGAGCGCGCCAAGCATCAGGGCAGACATCTTCTGATTGCCGCCGTGATACGTGCTTGCGGTTACGTCATCGACCATGAATCCGACGCGAGAGAGTTTGAGGGAAGCGCAAAGCCAGCGGGCAACCGCAGGTTGCGCCGGCCAGGCACGGATAGACCTCGTTTTTTTCGGGGCAGTATAGTGGAATCAGCCGATTGAAAACAGGCAATTGACCGAGGCAGATAATCCGCGCTTGACAAGATCACGCCCGTGGTATCGAGGCCGGTCGACGGCGGATCAGCGCGCAGGGCCGCCTTCCGCCCAGCGGCGTTGGATCTTTTCGAAGTAGGCCTGCTCGGTGCGCAGATCGCATTGCCCGCCGCGGCTCAGGCTCAAACGCAAAGTCAGCATCTGCAGTCGTCGGCGCGCGCGTTCGAATTCGATTTCATCGGCCATGTCCCGCATCACCGCCGACAAGGCGTCGATGTCCTTTCGAAGCTGCAGTTCCGGGGGCAGACAGCCGGCGTTCTTCAGCACGCGATACGCCATGCGCTGCGTTTCCGGGATATTGGAATCATCGTCCAGCACCAGCGGCTTGCCGGCACCGGGCAGGCCGTCGAAATCACCGCGCCGCATGGCTTCGGCGATGCGCGTTTCCGCGAGTTCGTCGATCAGCAGCATGCCAGTGCTTCTATCCGCCGCGCCGCTCGGTGGCCTGCCGCATCGGCAGGTACCGCGGCGTCCACATCCGCGAATCGATGGCCTGTTCCAGGTCCATGGCCGGTATGCGCGTGGCAATCCCCTGCTCCAGGGCCTGCGCCGCCACCGCCAGTGCGATGCGCTTCGCGACCGCGCGGATCTGCGACAACGGCGGCAGGATGCCGGCACCGCGCCCCCAGAACCCGCCGGCACAATCGGCAAGAGCTTCCGAGGCCGCCATGAACATCTCGTTGGTGACGCGACGTGCACCCACCGCCAGGATGCCCAATCCCATGGCCGGGAACATGTAATGATTGTTGCACTGTGAAATGGCGTAGTTGCGTTCGTTAAATTGGACCGCCTTGAACGGACTGCCGGTGGCGACAAGCGCCCTGCCGTCGGTCCAGCGGATCAAGTCTTCCGGGATCGCCTCACAACGCGTGGTCGGATTGGACAAAGGGAAAATGATCGGATGTTCGGTCTGCGACGCCATCTGTCGTA
>CAYVOU010000256.1:0-4009 GCA_964453295.1 uncultured Gammaproteobacteria bacterium | reverse complement strand
GTTTCGCCAAGCGCTGAGGGAGTGGCCGTCCAACTTGTTTGATCGTCCGGCAACCGGTGAGCGCGCAATACTGGTCAACATCAGTCTGCGCGGCGCCGACATCGACGATTCCCTCGCTGAATTTCGGGATCTCGCCCGATCTGCGGGCGCCGAAATTGTTGCCACGGTGACCGGTTCGCGGCACGCGCCCGATCCCGCGCTCTACGTCGGTACCGGCAAGGCGGAGGATATCCGCGGGCTGGTCGAAGCCAATGGCGCCGAAATTGTGCTGTTCAACCACAGCCTGACCCCGGCTCAGGAGCGTAATCTCGAGCGGCAGCTGAAGTGCCGCGTCATCGATCGCACCGGTCTCATACTCGACATTTTCGCCCAGCGCGCCCATACCTTCGAAGGCAAACTGCAGGTTGAACTGGCGCAGCTGCGGCATCTTTCCACCCGGCTGATACGGGGCTGGACCCACCTTGAACGGCAAAAGGGCGGTATCGGGCTGCGTGGACCCGGCGAAACCCAGCTCGAAATCGATCGCCGCCTGATAGGCAAGCGCATCCGCCAGATCCGCGAGCGCCTGGAAAAGGTGCGTAAACAACGGCGCGAACGCCGGCGTGCGCGAGATCGCGCCGAAATCGCGACGGTTTCGCTCGTCGGCTACACGAATGCCGGCAAGTCGACGCTCTTCAATCGACTCACCGGCGCCGACGCCTACGTCGCCGATCAACTGTTCGCGACCCTGGATCCCAGCCTGCGCCGTCTGGAAGTCCCGGGCGCCGGCCATGTCGTGCTGAGCGACACAGTCGGGTTCGTGCGCGATCTGCCGCACGACCTGGTGGCGGCTTTCCGGGCGACACTGGAAGAGGCGCGTGATGCCGATCTGCTCCTTTTGGTGGTGGATGCCGCCGACGAGCAGCGCGATGAACGATTGGCCCAGGTGCGCAACGTCCTGGCTGAAATCGAGGCGGACGGCGTGCCGTGCATCGAGGTCTTTAACCAGATAGATCGTATCGAGGGCGCGGTGCCGCACACTGATGCCGGTGGCGACCGTGTCTGGCTTTCCGCCGGAACGGGCGCCGGGACCGAACTGCTGCTGCGGGAACTGGCCGTCCGTCTGCACGACAGCAGGACGTGCTTTGATCTTATGGTGCCGGCCCACGCCGGCCGGCTGCGCGCAAGGCTATATGCCTTGAGCGCCGTGCTGGCAGACGAACCGGCTGAGGGAGGCAGTTGGCATATGCAGGTGAGAGTCGACCCGCATCGGCTCGATCAGCTCTGCGCGGACGCCGGGCTGGACAAGTCATCGCTGATCTCGGCGCCCCAGGATCGCGCGGTCGCCCATGGCTGACGGTGCACTCTCGGTTGCAGCGGCGGGGACCTCCCCTTACAATCGCCCGACTGACGCACGGCGCATCCGCGTACTTGCCTGCGGGTTCCATATGGCGCTCGACGAGTCGACGGTGTTCCGAAATTCCTAAATAATCTCAATGCAACGCGACCCACACGCAAGCCGAATGCTGCCGATGACCCTCCATGCCCGATTACGGGATGAATTCTGATGGCCTGGGATGATCCGGGCGGCAACCGCGATCCCTGGGGCGGCCGCAAGAACGAGGGCCCGCCCGATCTCGACGAGGTGGTCAAGAAGCTGCAGGCGCGCCTGAGCAAGGTGTTCGGCGGTGCCGGCGGCGGGCCGCGCCCGAGTGGCGGTTCCTACCTGACTATCGTCGCGGTTCTGATCGTGATGGCGTTGATATTCGAGTGCTCCTACGTCATCCAGGCAGGACAGCGGGGCGTGGTGCTGCGTTTCGGCAAGCATGTCGCCACCCTGCAACCCGGCTGGAGCCTGCGCTTTCCCCGCCCGATAGAATATGTCGAGAAGGTCAACGCCGACCTGGTCCAGTCGACCACGCACAAGGCCGCGATGCTGACACGCGACGAGAACATCGTCGACGTCGAACTGGAGGTCCAGTACAAGATCAAGGATACGGAGAACGGCCCGGCAGACTATCTTTTCGATGTGCGCCAGCCCGAGGATGCCCTCAACGAGGCCACGGAGGCGGCGGTGCGCGAGATCATCGGCGCCAACACGATGGACTTCGTGCTGACCGCCGGCAGGAGCCAGATTGCGGCGCAGACGAAGCTGGCGCTGCAGAAAATTCTGGACGATTACGGCACCGGGCTGGTGGTCAACGCGGTGAACATCAAGTCGGCCAAACCGCCGGAAGAGGTGAAAGCCGCGTTCGACGATGCCATCAAGGCGCGTGAGGATCAGCAGAGGCTGATCAATGAGGCCGAAGCGTACAAGAATGAAATCATTCCCAAGGCGCGCGGTGCCGCGGCCCGCAAGATTGCCAATGCGGAGGCCTACAAATCCCAGATCGTGGCAAACGCCGAAGGTGACACCAGCCGCTTCACGCAACTGCTTACGGAATACCACAAGGCGCCGGAAGTCATGCGGGAACGCATGTACCTGGACACCATGCAGTCGGTGCTCGACAACAGCTCCAAGGTCCTGATGACCGGCAACTCGGCCAACCAGCTGCTCTACCTGCCGCTGGACAAGATGATGCAGCAGGTGGGCAAGGGTACCGTTGCGCCGGAATCCTCCGCAGGCGGGGCTTCGTCGTCCGACTCGGTACCGGCCGTGCTGCCGGACTCCCGTGACCGCAGTGGCGACCGCGATCGCAGCAGGAAGTAGGAAATCCGGCATGAATCCACGACCAGTGTTAGTCATCGTCATAATCGCCCTAGTCGCGCTTTGGTCATGCACGTTCGTCGTCGACGAGCGGGAGCAGGCGCTGGTGTTGGCCTTCGGCCGGATCCAGCGCGAGGTAAAGGACCCCGGGCTGCACTTCAAGGTGCCGATCTACAACCAGGTGCGTATCTTTGATCGCCGCCTGCTCAATCTCGATGCGGAGGCGGAGCGCTTTCTTACCAACGAAAAGAAGGACGTGATCGTCGATTCCTACGTGCGCTGGCGCATATCGGACATGGCCAAGTTTTATCGTGCCACGAACGGCGATCGGCGACGTGCCGGCCAGCTGATTTATCAGACCGTCAATTCGAAGCTGCGCGAGGAGTTCGGGAAGCGTTCGGTCCAGGAAGTCGTTTCCGGAGAACGCGGCGCGATCATGAGCATCGTTACGAAGACGGCCAACGATGCCGGTCGCACACTGGGCGTGCAGGTGGTCGACGTGCGGATCAAGCGGATCGACCTGCCGGCGGAAGTCAGCGGCTCGGTCTATGGACGCATGCGCGCCGAGCGCGAACGTGTCGCGCGGCAATTCCGCTCGCGTGGTGCCGAACAGGCCGAACGGATCCGCGCCGATGCCGACAAGGAACGCACGGTCATCATCGCCGAAGCCTATCGTAATGCCCAGACCATACGAGGCGAGGGCGATGCGAAGGCGGCGGACATTGCCGCGCAGGCCTACAGCAAAGACAGGGAGTTTTACGATTTTTACCGCAGCCTCAACGCCTACAAATCGGGGTTCGCGGGGAAAAACGACATTCTCGTATTGCAGCCCCAAGGCGAGTTTTTCAAATATTTCTCGAATCCCGGCGTGTCGCCGTCGCCTTGAGTCACGGCGCGGGCGGGCATTGGCGGTGAGGCATGTGGCACGATCTGGCGAATGCGGTCGGCCTGATGCTGGTGATCGAGGGACTCGGGCCCTTCATCAACCCGGCCGCGATGCGGCGGGCCTTTCTGCTGGCATCGCAAATTCAGGAACAGAATCTGAGGTGGCTCGGCCTCATTTCCATGGCCTGCGGTGTCGTCGTCATGTATCTCCTTTGATTGCCGGTATAGACAGTCGATGAATCTTCAAGACCGCTGGTTGCTGCCGGAAGGCATAGAAGAACTGCTGCCGCCCGAGACCGCGCGGCTGGAAGTATTGCGCCGGCAGATCTTCGATCGCTTTCGGACCTGGGGCTATGAGTTGGTGGTGCCACCGTTCATCGAATACCTGGAATCGTTGCTCACCGGCATGGGGCACGACCTCGACCTTCAGACTTTCAA
>CAYVOU010000255.1:0-4014 GCA_964453295.1 uncultured Gammaproteobacteria bacterium | reverse complement strand
ATGTGCTGGTGCGCCGTGCCAGGCAGCGGGGCATGGAATTGCCGGAGGACGTCATCGACTATCTGCTGGCGCGCGTGCGGCGCGACCTGCCGGCGCTATGCGGTCTGTTGGACAGGCTGGACTGGGAGTCGCTTTCATCGCAGCGGCGACTGAGCGTACCTTTCGTCAAGGCAGTTCTCGAAGCTGGCAAAGAAAGTGAAAACCGGGGAGGAACCCAATGAACATCAATAGCGTGGAGCCGGGTGAGGGCGTGAACTGGTTTTCGGAGGGCTGGCGGCTGTTCAAGCTCAGTCCGGGCGCCTGGCTGCTGATCCTGATCGTCTACATCGTCATCGCGGTGGTGCTGAACATGATCCCTCTGTTGGGGAAGCTGGCCTCGATGATAATCGGACCGGCATTGGGCGCCGGCTTGTTCCGCGGGGCGAGGAAGCTCGACGAGGGCGGCGGCCTGGAGGTCCAGGACCTGTTTTCCGGCCTCACGGACGAACAGAGGCGCGTTCCGTTGCTCACGCTCGGGGTGATTTACGTCGGACTGGTCATTGTCGTGGTCATGGTCGCCGGCACCTTGATGTTTTTGAGCGGCGGCGCGGCGTGGATGCATAGCATGCAGTCCGGCGGATTTGACATGCATATGCCGTTTACGGGCATGCTGGTGACCCTGCTGCTGTCGCTGGCCATGTTGCTGGTGGGGGCGGCGACCTATTTTGCCGGGCCGCTGGTGCTGTTGGAGGGCCTGGAGCCGCTGGAGGCCATCAAGCTGGGACTGCGTGCCTGCGTTCAGAACGTCGTGCCCATGCTGGTGGCCAGCGTGGTATTCGTGGTGCTGGGCGTTATCGCATCGATCCCGGCCGGCCTGGGCTGGCTGGTGCTTCTGCCGGTGACGTTCGCCGCGGGATATGCCAGTTACAAGAGTATCTTCGCCAATTGAGCGGTGCCGTCGTATCGGAATCAATATTCCTACTAACAGATCCGGAGGTCGTGATGAGGAAACGTAATTTTGTGCGGGCCGCGCTGCCGTTGTGCCTCGCGGTCGCCATGCCGCAGTGGGCGCTGGCGGCGGGTGGTTGTGATGCGCTGAACGGGACATGGAAAGGGTCCGAGAATCCCGTCGGGCAACGTGACGCCGTGAAGACAAGCTACAAGATTAAAGCCACCGGCACCAAGGTCGAAGTCGAAAGCGGCAAAGCGTCCGGCGCGGGTGACTGCAAGGCCGATGGCGACAAGTACACACTCAAGCTCAAGTTCGGGGAGGTCACCTCCAATATGACGTTCTTGCTGCTTGGCCGCGATGTCGCCCAGTTCTATTGGGATAACTCCACCGGTGCCGGCGGCAGAGGATCGCTGGCCCTGCAATCGGAAAAGGAATAATCACCTCGGCCGGGCCCATGCCCGGCGAGCCAATCACTCGCCACGTTCCAAGCGGGTGGCCGTCTGGGCCAATCGCTTCCCCAACGCCATGCACAGCCGCTTTTCCGCCTCGCTGACCGGCTGCTGATTGTCGCTGCCGGCAACGTGGGTGGGGCCATAGGGCGTGCCGCCGGTCGTGGTTGTGGTCAGATCCGCTTCCGTGTAGGGCACGCCGACCAGCATCATGCCGTGATGCAGCAGCGGCAGCATCATCGAGAGCAGCGTGGTTTCCTGGCCGCCGTGCAGGCTGCCAGTGGAGGTGAAAACCGCGGCGGGTTTGCCCACAAGGGCTCCGGAAAACCAAAGGTCACCGGTGCCGTCGAGAAAATACTTCAAAGGCGCCGCCATGTTGCCGAAGCGGGTGGGCGAACCCAGCGCGAGGCCGGCGCAGACGCGCAGATCCTCAGCGGTCGCGTAAGGCGGCCCGCTGTCCGGAATGGGGTTTTCCGTGGCCTCGCAGACGCTTGAGACGGGTGGCACGGTGCGAATGCGCGCGGAACAGCCGTCGGCCTGTTCGACACCCCTGGCGATGTAATGGGCCATTTGCGCCACGCTGCCATGGCGGCTGTAGTACAGGATCAGGATTTCGCTCATGCGGGCAGGATCGCCAGCACGTTTTCCGGTGGTCTCCCCAGCACCGCCTTGTTTCCCGCCACCACGATGGGCCGCTCAATCAGGATCGGGTGGTCCAGCATTGCCTGGATCACCGCGTCATCGCTCAGGCCGGGATCGTCCAGGCCGGCTTCCCGGTAGGCAGCTTCCTTGCTGCGCAGGAGTTCCCTGGGGCGCAACCCGAGCCTCTTCAGGAGCTGCTTGAGGGTGGCGGCATCGGGTGGCGTTTTCAGGTACTCAATGATCTGCGGCTGGACGCCGCGGGCCTCGAGCAGGGCCAGGGTCTGGCGCGACTTGCCACAGCGGGGATTGTGATAGATCGTTATTTTCATGGGGCGAAATATTAACAGCTTGTGGCGGTTTGGCGGCGGGTCGCGTGGCTGAGGAGCTTTTCGTGCGCTGTGTGGTTTCCGGGCAGGTCCAGGGGGTTTGCTTTCGGGCGGCAACACGTGAGCAAGCACTTACTCTAGGCGTTGCCGGCTGGGTCCGCAATCTTGATGACGGTCGCGTGGAAGTTTACGCCTCCGGCCCGGCGGCGGCCGTCGAATCCCTTTGTACTTGGCTTTGGCAGGGGCCGCCGCACGCGAGAGTCGCCGATGTCCAGCGTTTCGCGGCGCCCGACGAAGGCCTACCCGGCTTCGAAGTGCGCTGGTAGCGGCAGGTCGCCGTATGAATTCAGGCCGGCACGCCGGCGGCGGCCAGGATCCGTGTCAGGAAAGGCGTAATCTCGGCCAGCGGGACGTTGCGGCTCTCGGCATCGCGCCGGCCGCGATACTCGGCGGTGCCGGCATCAAGTCCGCGGTCGCTCAAAACCACCCGGTGCGGGATGCCGATCAGCTCCAAATCGGTGAACATGACCCCGGTGCGCTCGTTGCGGTCGTAGAGCAGCACGTCGATGCCGGCGGCTTTGAGCGCCTCGTAGAGCCGATCGACCTCCAGCCGGAGGCGCTCGGATTTGTGCATGCTGATCGGCGCCAGCGCCACGGCATAGGGCGCGATGGTATCGGGCCAGATGATGCCCTTTTCATCGTGGTTCTGCTCGATGGCGGCGGCAACCAGCCGCGACACGCCGATGCCGTAGCAACCCATGATGAGGTCATGGGAACGGCCCGTTTCGTCCAGGCAGGTGGCCTTCATGGCATGGCTGTACTTGGTGCCGAGCTGGAAGATGTGGCCAACCTCGATCCCGCGCGCAATTTCCAGCGTGCCGCTGCCGTCAGGGCTGGGGTCGCCGACGACCACGTTGCGCAGATCGGCGACTTCGGCTTCCGGCAGGTCCCGTCCCCAGTTCACGCCGGTAAGGTGCTTGCCGTCTTCGTTGGCGCCGCAGACAAAGTCCGCGAGCCTTAAGGCGCTGCGATCGGCAATGACCGGGCATTTCAGCCCGACGGGCCCGATGGAACCGGGATCGCAGCCGATTTCGCGGCGAACCCGGGCGGCGTCGGCAAAGCGCAGGGGCGAAGCCACCTGCGGCAGCTTCGCCGCCTTGACCGCATTCAGTTCGTGATTGCCCTGCAGCACCAGGGCCACCACGCCTTCTTCCGCGCCGTCCACGATGAGAGTCTTTATCGTGCGTGTCGCCGGGATGTCCAGGAACGCCGCCACTTCCTCGATCGTGTGGACCCCCGGCGTGTTGACCACGCCCATCGATTCGGAGGGCGCAGGCCGCGAGGCGGCGGGTGCCACGGCCTCGGCCAGTTCGACATTGGCCGCATAATCACCTTGGTCGGAGTAAGCGATGCGGTCCTCGCCGGTGTCTGCCAGCACATGGAATTCGTGCGAGGCGCTGCCGCCGATGTTGCCGGTGTCCGCCTGCACCGCGCGGAACTTCAGGCCCAGCCGGGTGAAAATCCGCGTATAGGTTTCGTACATCTGCTGGTAGGTTTCGGTGAGCGAGGCCTCAGTCAGGTGGAAGGAGTAGGCATCCTTCATCAGGAATTCACGGGCCCGCATGATGCCGAAGCGGGGCCGGATCTCATCGCGGAACTTGGTCTG
>CAYVOU010000254.1:0-4032 GCA_964453295.1 uncultured Gammaproteobacteria bacterium | reverse complement strand
CCTGAAGAGCTGCTGGCGTCGGTGCTCGACCCGCTGGAACAGTCGGGCATTTTGCAACGGACCGGCGATACGGAAGCGCGATACCTGCCGGGCCGGCCCCTGGAAGCCACCACGCTCGCAATGGTCCTGCAGGCCATCCGTTCGGCGGGCAGCCACGGTCTCATTGCCTCGCGGCTGGGCGAAGGCAATCAGGCGCGCCTCTGGCTGGATGCGTGTGAGGGAGAGGCGCGTGCGGAATTCCTCGGCCGCAGCGTGAAATCCCTGACCGTGGTCGAAACGCAGCCGCAGGCCTCGGATATATGACCGCTATCGTCGTGCCTGTCGACGCGGTGCAGCATGCAATGGGCGTGGACGCATTGCGTGCATCGGTGTAATTTACGGCCTCAAATTAAGAACACGCTGTATTCGTTTATGCCAAGCGGCCGACGCGGCGTTGGAGGGTGGTAATGACGGTGGATTCTTCGGTTCAGACCTTTCATGGGGGCTGTCCCCATGATTGTCCCGATACCTGCGCGATGACCTACAGCGTCAGGGAAGGACGTCTGATCGAGGTGAAGGGCAAGTCCGAGCATCCGATGACCCGTGGTGGTCTCTGCGTCAAGCTCAAGGATTTTCAGGATCACCATTACAACGCCGACCGGGTCCTGTTTCCGCTGAAACGTCATGGTCCGAAAGGTAGCCGCGCCTTCGTCCGCATTACCTGGGAGGAAGCGCTCGCGGAGATCCGGCAACGCTGGACCGATATCATCCAGACCCACGGCGGCCAGGCGATCCTGCCGCTCAGCTACCTCGGCAATGAGGGCCTGATCCAGGGCCTGACCGCGGGCGATGCCTTCTTCAACAAGCTGGGCACGACCGTCTGCGAGAAAACCTACTGCGCCTCCGGTTCCTCCACCGCCTGGTTCCTCACCCACGGTCCGGTGACCGGCGTCGATCCGGAAAGTTTCTCGCAGTCGAAGTACGTCATCATCTGGGGTTGCAACACGCTCTCGACCAATCTGCATCACTGGCATTTCGTGCGCGAAGCGCAGGAGAAGGGCGCCAAGCTGGTGGTGATAGACGCCTACCGTTCCATCACTGCCAAGAAGGCCGACTGGCACATCGCGCCGAAGCCCGGCACCGACGGCGCGCTGGCGCTGGCCATGATGAACGTCCTGATCGCGGAAAATCTGGTCGATCAGGCTTACGTCGACGCGCATGTCAGCGGCTACCCCGAATTGAAGGCACACGCGGCGGGGTGCACGCCGGAGTGGGCCGAAAAGATCTGCGGCGTCGCCGCTGACGACATCCGCACGCTGGCGCGTGAATTCGCCGCCGCGGGTGCGGCTTCCATCCGCATAGGCGTGGCGCTGGAGCGGTCCGCCGGCGGTGCCCAGGGCATACGCGCCATCTGCGCGCTGCCGGCACTGACCGGCGCGTGGAAATATCCTGCCGGTGGCATCTACCAGGCGCCGTTCTGGGAATTCCCGATCAAATGGGACGAGGTCTGCCGCCCCGACTGGATCGCGCCCGGCACCCGCGTCATCAACCTGTTGAGGCTGGGTGCCGCCCTGACCGGCGAGATCCCGCTGGAACCGCCGATCCAGTCTTTATTCGTTTACAACACCAATCCGGTGACGCAGGCACCGGAGACCGACAAGATCATCGCCGGACTGAAGCGTGGCGATCTCTTCACGGTCGTGGCCGATCACTTCGTGAGCGATACCGCCGCCTACGCCGATATCGTGTTGCCGGCGACGATGGCCGCGGAGATGGACGACATGATGTGGTCCTGGGGCCATCTCTACTTCACCCTGAACGAGAAGGCGATCGAAGCGCCGGGCGAAGCGGTGTCGAATTCCGAGCTGTTCCGCCGGCTGGCCAAGGCCATGGGTTTCACCGATCCGGAGTTCACCCGCTCCGACAAGGACATGATCGAGCAATTCATCGACTGGAGCGCGCCGCAGATGGAAGGCATCGACATGGCCTACCTGCGCAAGCACGGCTTCGCCCATCTCAAGCTGGGCGATCCGGCCACCCGCACGCCGCACAAGGACGGCAATTTCAAGACGCCGTCCGGCAAGGTCGAGGTCCTGCTCAAGGACGCGAAGAATTTCGTGGCACCGCCCTTCCGCCACATGTACACCGAATTCCAGGGCGGCGAACCCATCCCCGATCTGCCGAGCTACATTCCGCCCTATGAGAATCCGGACACCGCGCCGGAAGTCGCGAAAAAGTATCCCCTCAACATCGTCGCCCCCAAGAGCCATGGCTTCCTGAACTCCTGCTACGCCAACGAAGTGAAGAAGATCCACGGCCAGGGCGAGCAGTTCGTCATGATCAATCCGACGGACGCCGCGACCAGGTCGATCAAGCATGGCAACCGCGTGCGTGTGTACAACGACAACGGCGCGTTCCTCGGCGTGGCCAACGTCACCGACGACGTGAATCCCGGCATTGTGGTGGGCACGCTCGGCTACTGGCGCACGTTGAATCCGGTCGGCACGGTCAACAGCATCGCCGCCGGCCGTTTTGGCGGCATGGGGCATTGCCCGACGTTTTCGGACAACCTGGTCGAAGTCGAAAGCGCCGCCAACTGACAAAACGCTCGGTTCCGCCTGACCCCGGCAGGGCGGAACAGGACAGTCAAACCGCGCCGCCTGGGTGGCCGGTTAAAACATAAAAATCGATTGCTGGGGAAGGGGAGGTTTGCACGGTCCCTCGCCCGGCCACGACGCCGGGCGAGGGGGCCGCTGCAAATTGAACGCAATTAAGTACCCGCACTGTTCCCCCGCTCACCCTTTTCGCCAGGTCGTTGATCTTCCTGCCCGCAATGAACCGGCGTTGCGCCCACAAGGTTGCAATCGCGCAGGCATCGTTGTACGGTCTACTGCTACTACCCGCCCGGGTTCCCCTTGAATCGCAACGACCGATAGCTTCGTCGCGTGCCGTGCCGGCCGCGGGGCAGATTGAGGACAGCAGCGGCTCACCGTCTCCGGAAGAGTCTGTAAGCGGTCAAGTACCGGGGGCGGCAATCGCACCGGGTTCAACGAACTGTCGTCAGGTGATGGGCCTGTTGCAGTCATTCCTTTCGGCGGTTCCTCCGATTTCATCGCATTCAGGCGCGACAAGCGTTTTCGCCCGTTGAATGGAGTTCGCATGACACTGGATACAAAAGTCTTCGGCTATACGCTCACCACCCTCGGCATATCGGTCGCCTTGTTCCTGGCCGTTATCCTCTTCGTCTACATCTTCAAGCGCGTGCTGCTGAAACGGGTCGCGTCCCTGGTCCAGCGTACCGACAACATGTGGGACGATCGCCTGATTGAGGTGTTCGAGCAGACCCGGGTCGGCTTGTTCGTGCCCCTGGCGATCTACGTCGCCACCGCCTCCTTGAAGCTGCCGACGCGGGCGGCAACGCTGATTGCCGCCATTGCCGCCGCCGCGATCCTTTTGCAGGTGGGCATCTGGCTCGACCGGCTCATCAACAAGGGGCTCGATATCGTGGTGTCACGCGGCGATCCGGCGAAGGCGACGACGATGTCAATGCTCGGACTGATTGGTCGGGCCTTGCTCTGGGTCCTGCTGCTGTTTGTCGGCCTGGACACCTTCGGCATCAACATCAGTGCCTTGGTCGCCGGCTTGGGAATAGGCGGCGTGGCGGTGGCGTTGGCGGCGCAGAACATATTGGGCGATCTGTTTGCCTCGCTGTCGATCGTCTTCGACAAGCCGTTTTTGATCGGTGATTTTGTCATTGTCGACGACAAGATGGGCACGGTCGAACACATCGGCATCAAGACCACCCGTGTGCGCAGCCTGAGCGGCGAGCAGGTGATCTTTTCCAACGCCGACCTGCTGAAGAGCCGGATCCGAAACTACAAGCGCATGTACGAACGGCGGATCGTCTTCACCGTCGGCGTCACCTACCAGACCACGCCGGATCAACTGGCGAAAATACCGCAAATCATCCGAGAAACTATCGAAGGCACGGAGAAGACCCGCTTCGACCGCTCGCATTTCTCTCAATTTGGTGATTTTTCTCTGAATTTCGAA
>CAYVOU010000253.1:0-4049 GCA_964453295.1 uncultured Gammaproteobacteria bacterium | reverse complement strand
CGCGTCACCGTCGAGGGCCGCCTGCTGCTGTGCCTGGGGCAGGAGCACTCGGTGGACCTGCGCCGCGTCGTACGCGGCAACCCGGGCGACATCGAAGCGCTCAAGCACGCCATCGTCGACGCCATGGCGATCAAGCCCAAGGGCCATGACTTCAATCTCGACGTGAAGCCCGTCATCTTCCGCCACATGAATATGACCGGCGGTTAAGCCGCCGCTCCCGCCGCGCCGATGGGCGCGACACGACTCGCTTTGGACACGCCCTCCACCTCCCGTTACCGCCCGCAGATGACGAGCTCCGGCCTGCCGCCGACCTATGCGGTGACAGCGGTCGATGAGCAAGGGCAGACCCGCGAGGGCCAGATCGCCGGCGAATTCCCGCTGACGATCTATGTCGACAAGCTGGAAGTGGTGACCCTGATGACGCTCGGCACTAATCCCGAGGCGCTGACCCTGGGCTACCTCAAGAACCAGGGCCTGGTGCGGGAAATCGAGGACATCCTCTCCGTCCAGGTCGACTGGGACGTGCACTCCGTGGCGGTCACCACGCGCGGCGGCACCGAAGGCTGGGAGGAGAAACTCTCCAAGCGCACGGTGACCACCGGCTGCGGCCAGGGCACGGTCTTCGGCCGCATCATGGAGGAAATCGAGCAACTGCAATTGCCGGCATCAAAGGTCAAGCAGTCGACGCTGTACGCGCTGCTGAAAAACCTGAGCGAGCATAACGAGGTCTACCGCAGCGCCGGCGCCGTCCACGGCTGCGCGCTTTGCCGCGGCAGCGAGATCCTCACCTTCATCGAGGACGTCGGCCGGCACAACGCCGTCGATGCGATCGCCGGGCTGATGTGGCTGGAGGGACAGTCCGGCGAGGACAAGCTGTTCTATACGACAGGCCGCCTCACTTCGGAGATGGTAATCAAGGTGGCGCAGATGCGGATCCCCACCCTGCTGTCGCGCTCCGGGATCACGTGGATGGGCCTGGACCTTGCGAAAAAGATCGGCGTCACGATGATCGCCCGCGCCAAGGGCCGGCACTTCCTTGCCTACCACGGCGCCGATCGGATCGAGTTCGACGCCAAGCCGCGTCTGCACGCGGCATCGCCTCCACCGCCTGCCCGCTGAAGGTCGTACGGCAGCTCGGCGCCCCGCCCGCCCATACCGCCGCCGCTCCACCCCGCTTCGCGCCCCTCCATCTCGCGACGTGATGTGATATCTTCCTAAACTAAGTGCTATAATTATCTAAAAGCATGCATATTTTTAGAAAGACCTAGAAATTGACTCAACAATGTAAAATATCGACAGGCAAACCGCCCCCGAACCGACGCTGAACTATGAACCCGACCCCCAGCCCACGTGGCCAGATCAGCGCCGTCATTCTTGCCGGCGGACGCGCGACGCGCATGGGCGGTGTCGACAAGGGACTGGTGGAGGACGACGGCAAACCCATGGTGGAGCATGTCGTCGCGGCCCTGCGTCAGCAGGCGGCGGACCTTTTCATCAATGCCAACCGCAACCTCGACGCCTATCGCGCCTTCGGCTACCCGGTGCTGATGGACATGGTCGATGGCTTTTGCGGCCCGCTGGCCGGCATGGCCAGCGCCATGCGCGTGGCCCGGACACCCTGGCTGCTGACAGCCCCCTGCGATTCGCCGTTCGTGCCGAAGGACCTCGCCGCGCGCCTGCACCGCGCCGCAATCGAGGGTCACGCGCAAATCGCCGTGGCGGACAGCGGCGGCCGGCTGGAACCGGTGTTCGCCCTCATCGACGTCACGCTGCTGCCCTCGCTGCTCGAATACCTGGAAAGCGGCGAGCGCAAGATCGACCGCTGGTACGGCAGGCATCCGATGGCGCGCGTCGATTTCTCAGACCGGCCAGAGACCTTCCAGAACCTCAACACGCCGGAAGATGTCGCCGACGTCGAGCGGCAGCTCGCCGCCACTCACGCACAGGTACCGTCATGAGCGGGCCCGACATCGCGGTGGTTCCTGGCTCGCCCTGCGTGCTGGGCATCGCCGCCTGGAGCGGCAGCGGCAAGACCACTTTGCTCAAGGCGCTGCTGCCGTTGCTGCGCGCACGCGGCCTGGCGGTGGCCGTGGTCAAGCACGCGCACCACGAGTTCGACATCGATCTGCCCGGCAAGGACAGCTACGAGCTGCGCAAGGCCGGCGCCAACACCGTGCTGGTCGGTTCGCGCAAGCGTTGGGCGCTGGTCGTCGAGACCGATCTGCCCGAGGAACCGGAGCTGCCGGACCTGCTGCGGCACCTACCCAAAGACGGTCTCGATCTGGTGCTGGTCGAGGGCCTGAAACGCGAGGGCCTGCCGAAGATCGAAGTGCACCGTCCGGCGCTGGGCCAGCCGCTGCTATTCCCGGAAGACCGCCACATCATCGCGGTCGCGAGCGACGCGGTCGTGCCCCTGCCCGCGGCATTGCCGCTGCTGGATCTGAACGCGCCGCAGCAGATTGTCGAGTTCATCGTCAGCCGCTTCGGCCTGGGCGGACGCGACCGCACCGAAGCCGCCATGCCGGGCGCGATCGCACCCAAGGCCGGATCGGGAGGATAATCGTTTTATGGATTCCAGCCTGCAGCGACCCGTCCAGACCCAACCCAGTTGCGCCGACGACTACGATCCGATGTCGCTTAGCTTCGAGGAGGCGCTGCGGCGCATACTCGATGACATCGCCACCGTCGCGGACACCGAGCAGGTCGATCTGCGCGCGGGCCTGGACCGTGTCCTGGGTGCCGATGTGATCTCGCCCTTCGACGTGCCGACCCACACCAATTCGGCCATGGACGGTTACGCCCTGATCGGCACCGATCTGCCGGCCGAGGGGATAGCCGAACTGCGGGTGATCGGCACTGCCTTCGCCGGCCGCCCCTTTGCCGGTGAGGTCAGTCCGGGCGAGTGCGTGCGCATCATGACCGGCGCGGCGATGCCAGACGCCACGGACACGGTCGTGATCCAGGAGCGGGTGGAACGGACCGATGATCGGATCCGCTTCGAACCGCACCTGCGTCCCGGCGACAATGTGCGCCTGGCCGGCGAAGACATCCGCCGCGGGCAAACCGTCGTGCGCACGGGCCGCCGGCTGACGCCGGCCGATCTCGGCACCCTCGCCTCGCTCGGCGTCGGCACCGTCACGGTGCGCCGGCGCCTGCGCGTGGCGTTCATGTCAACGGGTGATGAGTTGAAACCGATCGGCGAGGCCCTGGGCCCGGGCGACGTGCACGACAGCAACCGCTACACGCTCTACGGCATGCTGACCCGTCTCGGCGCGGAGATCGTCGATCTCGGCATCGTCCGCGACGATCGCGCCGAAACCCGTGCCGCCTTCGAGAAGGCGGCCAAGGGCGTGGACATGGTCATCACCAGCGGCGGCGTCTCGGTCGGCGAAGCCGATTACGTCAAGGAAACCCTGCTCGCGCTCGGTTCGGTGCAGTTCTGGAAGGTGGCGATGAAGCCCGGCCGGCCGCTGACCTTCGGCCGCCTGGGAGACGCGATGTTTTTCGGCCTGCCCGGCAACCCGGTGTCGGTGATGGTGTGCTTTTACCTGTTCGTGCAGCCGGCGCTGCAAAAGCTGGCGGGCGAAACCGCGCCTGCGCCCATGATGCTCAAAGCCCGCAGCCAGTCGCGATTGAAAAAGCAGCCGGGCCGGGTCGAGTACCAGCGCGCCGTCATCGATCGCGACGAGCGCGGGGAACTGGTGGTGCACAAGACCGGCATGCAGGGCTCCGGGATCCTCACCTCCATGGCCCAGGCCAACTGCTTCATCGTGCTCCCCGTCGAATCGGCCACCGTCGAGCCCGGCGCGCTGGTCGACGTGCAACTGTTCGCCGGACTCGTCTGAGCCCTTCTTCGCGCCCCTGATCCCGCGACAGGCAGTGCCATTACTGCATCCGTGCGGTTTTCTTCAGATTTTTCCTGATCTTGCAGTGCGGCACGTTGCAATATGCAACGAGGCCGGACGCCGCCTTTCCGTTGGCTGCCGGGGGGTATATATTACTTTGCGTGCATATGCGCGAGCTGGCGGTTTTCGACCCCGGCGCGGGTT
>CAYVOU010000252.1:0-4091 GCA_964453295.1 uncultured Gammaproteobacteria bacterium | reverse complement strand
AGTGACGTATTTCAGCCGCAGCGCCTGGCTGGGCCGGTTGCTGCGCCTTGCGGCGACGGACGGGGATGACGCCGCCCATGGCCTGCTGATAATCCAGATCGACGGGCTGGGTTACGAGCAGCTCCTGCGCGCCCTGGACGCCGGATCGACATCCTTCCTCAAACAGCTACTGGACCGCGAGGCCTACAAACTGCACCGCCTGTATGCCGGCGTGCCCGCCTCCACCGCGCCGTATCAAGCGGCGTTCTTCTACGGCGTCGAGCACGCCGTGCCGGGCTTCGGGTTCCGGCTCGGACCGACGGGTGAGCTCGTCAACATGATCCAGCCCGCCGCCGTCGAACACGTCGAAAACACACTCGCGACCCAAGGCGGCACGCCTTTGCTCGCCGGCGGCAGCGCTTACGCCGATATCTTTACGGGCGGCGCCGCGGAGTCGCATTTCTGTCCCACGGCACGGGGATGGGGACCGGCGTTGCGGCAGGCAGGCCCGCTGGTGGCGGTCCTGCTGATGCTCAGCCATGCCGGCAGTGTTCTGAGAACGATGGTGTTGTTGTGCATCGAGCTGGTCCTGGCCGTCGTGGATTTTTTTCGTGGCATCCTCGCCGGGCACGGCCTGTTGAAAGAGCTGAAATTCGTGCCGCTACGCGTGTTCATTACCATCCTGCTGCGCGAAGTCAGCGTCATCGGCGCCAAGATCGACCTGGCACGCGGGCTGCCCATCGTCCATCTGAACTTTCTGGGATACGACGAACAGGCCCACCGCCGCGGCCCTGAGTCGCGCTTCGCGCACTGGACGCTGAAAGGCATCGATCGGGCCGTCCGCATGTTGTGGCGGGCCGCCTTGTCGTCGCAGCGTCGTCACTACGAAGTCTGGATCTATTCCGACCATGGACAGGAAACCGCACAACCCTACGAAAGGCTCCACGGCATTGAGTTTGCCGAAGCGGTTGCCCGCGTGTTCAGCCGCTTCGAAGCGGCTGATATTCGCTACCGTACGGGCGACATTTGGGGGGAACAGTTCAAGCGTGCGCAGCTGTTCGGGGGCCGCTGGCCGGATTGGCTGTCGCCATGGGCGTCGGCCCGGGTCGGGAAGAATGGCGACCCGCCGCTATCCGTCAGCGCACTCGGACCGGTCGCAATGATCTACTGGGCACCGGCGCTTGCATTCGAACAGCGCCAGCTGCTGGCACGGCGCCTGGTTGCGGAAGCGCGGATCCCGGCGTTGCTGGCACTCGACGATGCGTCGCAGGTTCATGCCTGGACCGAAGACGGCGAGTTCCTGCTGCCGCGCGACGGTATCCGGCTGGTCGGCACGGCCCATCCGTTCCAGGCTGAAGTGATCGACGACCTGATCAGCCTGTGCCGGCACCCGGATGCGGGAACCTTCGTGGCCTGCGGCGGGATTGCCGGACACCGAACGGTCACCTTTGCCAATGAGCACGGCTCGCATGGCGGCTGCGGCCCGCAGGAAACGTCCGCCTTCGCGTTGCTGCCGGACGATGCACCGCTGCCGGCAGAACGGGCCGGCGATCACCTGCGCATCGCCGAACTGCGTCAGGCGGCGCTGCGCGCCCGCAAGCCGCACGTCGCCGGCGCACCAATCGTCACCACCGGCCGCCAGCGGACTGGCATCGTGCGCATCATGACGTACAACGTCCACAGCTGCATCGGGATGGATGGCCGCGTCTCGCCGGAGCGGATCGCACGCATCATCGCCCGGTTCGAACCGGACATCGTGGCGCTGCAGGAAATCGACGTCGGCCGGCCGCGAAGCGGCGGGGTGGACCAGGCCGGCAGGATCGCCGAATTGCTCGAAATGACCTACTACTTTCACCCGGCGATCCACTTGGAGGAAGAACGCTACGGCGACGCGATCCTCACGCATCT
The DNA here is from genome assembly GCA_964453295.1 of uncultured Gammaproteobacteria bacterium. Taxonomy (GTDB): domain Bacteria; phylum Pseudomonadota; class Gammaproteobacteria; order JAJPIJ01; family JAJPIJ01; genus CAYVOU01. The sequence continues at coordinate 2,204 of CAYVOU010000252.1, read as the reverse complement.
GCCCCTGCGGTTGGTCAAGGCGCAAGGGTTGCCGGGCATGCGCGGCAAGCCACAGCTGGAGCCTCGCGGCGCGATCTGGGCGGCGATTGACGTTGGTGGGACCGTGCTGCAGATCATCAACACTCATCTCGGGCTGCGCCGCCGGGAGCGGCTGGCGCAGGTGGATGCCCTGCTCGGTGACGCCTGGTTGGGCCATCCGGACTGCGACGGGCCCGTGATCCTCTGCGGGGATTTGAACGCGCTGCCGCTGTCACCCGTCTGCCGGCGTTTGCGCACCCGTTTGCGCGACGCCCAGCAGGCCCTGCAAAATCACCGACCCAAGGCAACGTTTTTCGGACGGCTGCCGATGGTGCGCATCGATTATGTATTCGTCGGGCAGGAACTTGAAGTGCTTGGAGTCGAAGTCGCGCGTGGCGCCCGCGCGCGCCTGGCGTCGGATCACCTGCCGCTTATCGTGGACCTGCGGTTACCGGGCGGCGCTTGAATCCGGACTGCCCGGCGTAGAGGGCGATGGCAGTCACGCGCGAAACAGAGAATGGGGTCGGCGCGCCGGCGTCAGCGTGCCCCGGCGTCGACAACAGTACCGAGGGTGCAAATCCGCTTCAGTTCAAAAAATGCATTCGCGACCACCCGACCGGCGCGGGTAGTGTTTCGGCAAATACCAACGGATTGGCGTCGGAAGTCGGCGATAAGACCGTTGCGCGAGCATTTGGCAACGATGTATCCATTACGATCGGTGAACACGTACACGCTCGTCTTGGCATCGATCGCCGCCAGCCTCGCCCGCAGCGGTGCGGATCGATCAGGGTGAAACTCAAGCCAGGTACCAATTGAAAGATTGTCCACCAGCGATGTCTCGGCGTCCCCGAAATCCATCTTCCTGGCAGGCGCCGGCTCGGGTTCGCCGACTACAATTTCCTCGATCTCCAGGTCCTCGACGCTTTCGAACTGGCCCGTTTCCAGCCAGCGTTGAATGTCGAGCTCTGGCGCGTCGTCCTTACCCGTATCCCGCTTTCCTGGCTCCATAACGAAATCCTCCGCATGTGCGTTAAGGACTAGGGATACACAGCGTGTGCCATATGGAATGAAACACAGAAATTCAAAGACTTGTAATAATTCGATCGGCAATAAGGCGACCGGACTGTAATATTTACTGACAAAATTGTCGCCGCCGACCGACAATTCACCCTCCCACCGGCCGCTGAACCGGCACAGGCCTTAAGAAAGCGGTGCAGACGGAGGCGAGTTCCAATGTCGCGGAAAACCTGACCGGCGGCACGGATCACCGAGCCACCCCGGGCGGACAGCGTCGCTGTCACTTATACTGCTAAGCGAAACCTCCAACGCCAATATGAATACGCAAGCGACGCGATTTCTCCCATGTCCATCCGGCAGGCACCTCCGCCCGACAACCGGACGGCGCACCGTGTCGAAGGCGGGGATCCTCGTGCTGGTCTTGCTGGCCGCGTCGTTGCCCGCACCGGTCATGGCGGTGGGGTTGGGTCAGCTCGCCGTGACATCGACCCTGGGGCAACCGTTCGACGCGCGAATCCCGATATTCGGGGTTTCCGAGTCCAAGCTCGATTCTTTGTCCGCGAGGCTTGGCAGCGCATCCCTGTTCCGGAAGGCCGGCATCGACCCGACGCCCTACCTGTACACCCTGCGTTTCAACATCATCACCAAGGACAAGCGCCATCCTTACATCCACGTCACCAGCCGCACGCCGCTGAAGGAGCCCAGCCTCGAATTCCTGGTCGAGGTCCAAACCGGCTCGTCAACGCTCGTGCATCATTGCGTCGCCTTGTTCGACCCGCCCGCTGAGCACTAGCACGGTCACGCCGGGCCTGTTTATTCACATCCCCGGCATCGCCGCGACACTGCTGGCGTAAAGAATTTATCCACAGCTGCCGTACCAGTATGTTTCAAGTAACTCACTGTATTTATTTTTGTTTTAATTCCGGTTAACTTTTAACCAATTCAACCTCGACGCTCTCAAATCAACGGATCTTCGCGCCTTGCGCGCAAGCTATTCCCAGACTTATCCACAATCTTTGTGGGTAACTAAGGCAGGGCAATTTCGGCATGTGCGCGGGCCGAAACTACGGGTATGATCGCCGGCCGGGCGGCAAGTCAGCCCGCAGCACACCATCAGCTTTGCTTGTTCCAATCTGGAGTTTTGCAACGACAATGAAAAAATCAAAGAT
>CAYVOU010000251.1:0-4102 GCA_964453295.1 uncultured Gammaproteobacteria bacterium | reverse complement strand
TCCTGTATATAATAATTAACATTAATATTAAACTTTAACTTATTGTTATTAATAAATATTAATTAAATAGTTAAAGTGTATTCTATGGTGAGATCCTGTGCTGTCCGTTTGGCCCACGCGGGTCACCGGGGCGCATCGTTGACGCTGAAAGATGGACGACCGCGACAGGCGCCGCAGTCAGGGATGCGGGTGGATCGGATCGACCCAGTACACCTCTTCCGGCGGTTCCGCGGGTTCGATGTCGAGGTTCACGACCACGGGTTCCTGGCCGCTGCGCACCAGCACGCAACACAGCACCTCGTCTTTGGCGGCGTTGATCTCCTGGTGCGGCACGTAGGGTGGAACGTAGATGAAATCGCCGGGCCCCGCCTCCGCCGTGAACTCAAGTTGGTCGCCCCAGCGCATGCGGGCGCGGCCGCTGATGACATAGATGACGGATTCCAGCTCGCCGTGGTGATGGGCGCCGGTCTTGGCATTGGGATCGATATTCACGGTGCCAGCCCACAGCTTGCTCGCCCCGGTGCGCGCGTGGTTGATGGCGGCGGCACGGTTCATGCCCGGCGTCTGTGCCGTATTCGGATCGAGCTTGTCGCCCGGAATCACCTTGACGCCGTTGTCACGCCACTTCGAGGATTCATCACTCATCGATCTTCGCCTCCTTCCGCGCGCACCGTCGGCACGCATGGGTTGCCCCGCATGAGGGCCGCGCTATAGGTCCAGGACCAGAAGAGGACTCCTGGCCCGCGAGCAGCAGGGCGTGAATTGATCGTTCCCGGCATGCTCCGCCTCGGTCATGAACTCGTCCCGGTGATCGGGCTCTCCATCCAAAACCCGGGTGAGGCAGGTGCCGCAAATGCCCTGCTCGCAGGAAGACGGGATCTCCACCCCGTTCTCGGCCAGCACTGCCAGGACGGTCTTGTCCGGCGGGATTGAATATTCCCTGCCCGTGCTGGCGATCCGCACCTTGAACCCGGCGTCGGTTTCGTCGTTGCCGGATTGCACCGAGGGGGTGAAGTATTCGAAGTGCACGTGGTCTTCGGACCAGCCCTTTTCGCTGGCAGTATTGCGCAGGACTTCCATGAAACCGGTCGGGCCGCAGAGGTAGAGATGCTTGCCCGGCGCCGGTGCAGCCAGGAGGGTCGGAATATCCAGCCGCTGCGCCGGCGGGCCGTCGTCGAAATGGAAGTGGACGCGATCGGCGAAAGCCGAGCCCGAAATGCGTTCCAAAAACGCCGTGCGCGTCCGCGAGCGGGTACAGTAGTGAAACTCGAAGTCGGCGCCGCAGTTTGCCAGCCGCTCGGCCATGCAAAGGATGGGCGTCACGCCGATGCCGCCGGCCAGCAAAATGCTCTTGCGCGCCGAGTGGGCCAGCGAAAAATGGTTCTTCGGCTCGCTGATGCGGATCAGGTCGCCCTCTTTCACCTCGTCGTGCATCGCCTGGGAGCCGCCCCGGCCGGCCGGTTCGCGCAGGACGCCGATCACGTAGCGATGCTGCTCAGTGGGATCGTTGCAAAGCGAATACTGCCGGCTGAGCCCGTCGCGGATGTGGACGTCGATATGCGAGCCGGCGCTGAACGGCGGCAGGCACCCGTCTTCGGGATCGACCAGCTCGAATGTGCAGATATCAGTCGCCTCAACCGCTTTGCGGGCGACTCTTACCGTAAGATAACCTCTGTTCATCAATTCTCCTCAGCCGGGCGCGGCAGGGCCGACACCATGGCCGGCCGCGGGTCGCCACCTTACAACATCATCCCGCCGCCATCCAAACGCTCGCCTCAGCTCTGCAACGCCGGATGTCCCGTGAATTCGCGCAAAGCCTCGGGATTGGCTATCGCTTCGAGGTTCCGCACCGGGCGACCGTGGATGGTTTCCCGCACGGCCAGTTCGACCAGCTTGCCGTTGCGCGTGCGCGGGATGTCCCGGACCTGGACGATCCGAGCGGGGACGTGGCGCGGCGAGGCGTGGTCGCGGATCCTCGCCCGCATGCGGTCGGCCAGGGCAGTGTCCAGAATCAGGCCCTCGCGCAGGCGTACGAACAGGATGACGCGCACGTCGTTGTCCCACTCCTGGCCCACCGCCAAGCCTTCAAGCACTTCATCGAACTGTTCGACCTGGCGGTAGATCTCGGCGGTGCCGATGCGCACGCCGCCCGGATTGAGCACCGCATCGGAGCGTCCATAAATGATTACTCCGCCCGTCGCGGTGATTTCGGCGAAATCACCGTGGTACCAAACGCCTGGAAAGTGCTCGAAATAGGCCGAATCGAAGCGTCTTCCGTCGGGATCGTTCCAGAATCCAACCGGCATGGAGGGAAACGGCGCCGTGCAGACGAGTTCGCCGCGCTCTCCGGTCACCGGTGCGCGCGCCTCGTTCCACACCTCGACCGCCAGTCCCAGGCTGCGGCATTGAATTTCGCCGCGCCGTACCGGCAGGGTCGGATTGCCGAGGACAAAACACCCGAGGATATCGGTGCCGCCTGATACCGAAGCCAGGCAGACATCCTGTTTCACCTGGGTGTAGACGAAGTCGAAACTTTCCGGCGCCAGCGGCGAGCCGGTGGAGAGGATCATTCTCAGGGGTTCGAGATCGTGGGTGGCGGCCGGTGCGAGGCCGGCCTTCTTGACCGCGTCGATGTACTTGGCGGAGGTGCCGAAATGGGTCATCCGTTCGTCGCGGGCGTAGTCGAAGAGGATGTTGCCGTCCGGCGAGAACGGCGAACCATCGTACAACAGCAGGGTGGCGCCGCTGGCCAGGCCGCTGACCTGCCAGTTCCACATCATCCAGCCGCAGGTCGTGTAATAAAAAAAGCGATCGCCGGCGTGCAGATCGCAATGCAGGCGATGTTCCTTGAGATGCTCCATCAGCACGCGGCCGGCACCGTGAACGATGCACTTCGGCTTGCCGGTAGTGCCGGAGGAAAACACGATCACGAGCGGGTGGTCGAAGGGCAGGCGGACGAATTCGATATCGTGCGCGGCAAACGGTTTCAGTGCCGCGTCGAGAGTCAAGGCGCCGGCAACGCCATTGATCTCCGGGGTTTCGGACAGCACCGGCACGATGACAAGGCGCTCGATCGAAGTCATCCGCATCGTCAGTTCCCGCGCCCGGTCCAGGGTGTCGATCGCCTTGCCGGCATAACGGTAGCCATCGGTGGCGAACAGGACCTTCGGTTCGATCTGCCCGAAACGTTCCGCGGCACCGTCGATGCCGAAGTCCGGTGAGCAGGAACTCCAGATCGCGCCAAGGCTTGCGGTCGCCAGCATGGCAACGATGGTCTCGGGTATGTTGGGCAAATAGCCCGCCACCCGGTCACCCGGCCCGACGCCGGCGGCGGCGAGCATCTGTGCGAGGCGCGACACCGCATCGTACAACTCGGCAAAGCTCAGGCGCCGCCGCCGCGTACCGCCATCGCACCAGGAAACCATGGCCTCGGCCCGGTCGCGCCGCCGCAGAAGATTTTCAGCGTAGTTGATCCGGGCGCCTGGAAGCCATTGCGTATCCTGCATCCGGTGTCCCTGCACCAGCGTGGGCCCGTTTCCGCGATCTCCGACCAGGTCGAGAAATGCCCACAGCCGATCCCAGAAACGTGTTGGTTCACGAACAGACCATGCGTATAGATCGTCGTACGTCTGCATGGCCAAGCCCGTGTCGGCCTCAACCGCGGCGCGAAAATCGGCGAGGCAGGCATTGGCCTGCTGCGCGGCGGACGGGGACCAAAGGATCCTGTTAGCCTGATTTTCCATCGTGCCTGACTCGTCGTTGGACTCCTGGGCTGACACTGGCGCAGTCACCGTATGCGTGCGCTCCCCCACTCGTGCGCGACGCAACACGCCGCTGACGCCAGGCGCAGGCCTAAGGCGGCATGCCATGCCCATTTAGAAGGGCGTCTAGTTAATTAGAGATCGTAGCACCGGGCGGGTTGCATCGACCTGGCGCGGGAAATGGTCGCCTTCGGCGGCCGACGGGTAAGACGCGGGGTAACAGCTTTGAATTCAGGCCGTCTTCACTTTCAGAGCGGGGACCGCGACGGTTTGCCGGCGCTGGGCGAGCCTCAAGGCATCGGCCACCAGTACTTGCTGCTGTTCGACATGCTTGGTGTAAG
>CAYVOU010000250.1:0-4110 GCA_964453295.1 uncultured Gammaproteobacteria bacterium | reverse complement strand
GACGTGGTGCTGCTGCTCGATGCCAACGCGGCACGTTACCCGTGGGAGCTGCTCGAGGATCGCTGGGGCCACCGCGCCGAACCGCAGTCCGTCAGCGCCGGCATGCTGCGGCAGCTGATCGCCGCCAATTATCGCGAATGGCCGCGCCGCGCCCTGGGAAAACGCGCGCTCGCCGTCGGCAATCCGCTGCTGCCGGACAGCGCCACGGCGGTGTTCCCGCCGCTGCCCGGCGCCCGCGACGAGGCCGATGCGGTGGCGCGAACACTGAAGACCGGCGGTTTCGCCGTCGAAAGCTGCCTGGATGCCGGCGGCGAAGAAATCCTGAAACGTCTGTACGGCGATGCCTGGCGGATTCTCCATCTCGCCGGCCACGGCGTGCACGAATACGAAGTGATCGATCCGCATACCGGCAAATCCCGCCTCGTATCCGGCATGGTACTGGGACTGGACAGCTTCCTGACTCCGGGCGATGTCAGGCAGATGCGTTTTGTCCCGGAACTGGTGTTCATCAACTGTTGCTACCTTGGCGCGACTGTGGCGTCGGGTGACGGCTCACGGCAATTCCCCGCGATGGCTGCAAACCTGGCCGTGCAGTTCATCGAAATGGGGGTGCGCGCTGTCATTGCCGCCGGCTGGGCCGTCGACGATCGCGCGGCGGAAATTTTCGCAACGACGTTTTACCGCCACATGACAGCGGGCGAGTCTTTCGGCAGGGCGATCCACGAAGCGCGTTGCGAAACCTATCGTCAGTGTCCGCAGGTCAATACTTTTGGCGCTTACCAATGCTACGGCGATCCTGACTTCCGGGTGATGATGGACGGGGGCCGTCGTCCCGAGACGTCTCGCGCTTACGTGTCACCACGCGAACTGATCGTCGATCTGGACAACCTGGCCACCGTCCCGGGCGATGCCGCCAAAAGCGCCGTGGATGCCTGCCTCGCGGCGATACCGGAAGCCGAGCGCGATGCCTGGCTCGCGCGCTCCGATGTGGCCACTGCCGTCGGACTGGCACGCGGCCAGTCGGGCGACTATGCCGACGCCATTACCTTCCTGCGCCGCGCGGCGGCGGCACCGGATGGCGACATTCCCGTGCATGCCGTGGAGAAACTGGCGAACTGGACGGTCCGTCTATCGGCACGCAAGTGGGCCGATGCCCAGACATCGGCGGGCAGCAAAAAGGAAAAGACGGAAACCATGGACACCGCTGAAGGTGAAGTCGAGAACGCGGTGAAGGAGTTGACGGCGTTGGTGGCGATGGGCGGGACCACTGAACGTCTGTCCATGCTCGGCAGTGCCTGGAAACATCTGGCATGGATGCGGGTGCGGGACGCGAAAGCACGGTCCGGGGCGTTGACGCACATGCGGGACTACTACGACGAAGCCGATCAACTGGCGGCGGGCAGTGATCCTTATCCGAAGACCAATGCCGCGGCGGCGGACCTCCTGCTGGCGTACGGGGCAACCGGTTCGGCAAAAAGGGCGGCGATCCGCGCGGCTCTTGCGCGCTGCAAGGCGGCGCTTGCACTGGGCAAATCGCGAGTGACGCCACATGCCGATTTTTGGACGCTGACCGCCGTCCCGGATTGCGAGGCGTTGATCGCACTGGCCGGCCCGGTAAAATCCGCCACCGCGGCCATGCAGAAAGTTCGCGCCAGCTATGCCGACATCTTCCGGATCGGCGGCACCGCCAACGAGCGCTGCTCGGTGCTTGAACATCTCGACTTCCTGATTGTCATGGCGCGGGCCGTCGGCATGCCGAATGCGGATGCGCTGGCGCTCATGCGCGAGCAACTGGCCGGGTGATCGATCGCTGCTACTGAACGCAGGTGCCGCCGTGCGTTTCGCGTGCGAAGACAACCGTGGGACTTTCGGCGCAAGGACGGCGTCCGTGGAAAAAAGAAAAGGGGCCATAAGGCCCCTTTTCGTGACACGCGAAGAGTTCGTCTTAAGCGGCAAGCACCGCCGGGTTGCCGAGTTCCTGTGGGTCGAACACGCAGGACATCTCGTAGCTTGCGGACTCGACGGAGTCGGAGCCGTGCACGGCGTTTTCGCTCATGCTGTCGGCATGGTCGGCGCGGATGGTGCCGGCCTCGGCTTTCGCCGGATCGGTCGCGCCCATCAACCCGCGGTAGACCGCGACGGCGTTCTTGCCTTCCAACACCGAAACGACCACCGGGCCGGAGGTCATGAACTTGACCAGGTCATCGAAGAACGGACGGCTCTTGTGGACCGCGTAAATGGCCTCCGCGTCGGCGCGGCTCAGCTGCATCTTGCGCATGGCCACGATAGTAAGGCCGGCGCGTTCAATCCGGTTGAGGATGTCGCCAATCACGTTCTTGCGGACGGCGTCGGGTTTGATAATCGAGAAAGTACGCTGCATGGCTGCGATTCCTAAAGCTCCGGTTCAAATGTGGTGTCAAATTGCGCGCCTTTTTACGCGAATTGCGTCAACGTAGCAAGAGGGATGCCACGGTTTACTGACCTGGATCAGTAACAACTTCACATATTTGTACCTAAGACACTGACTGTATGGGGTAATTTGCTCCCAAAGCGGGGACTCGCAGGCTTTTTATCAGAGGTCCGTGACCGGCGTATGACGGTCCGGATCGGGCCACAACGGCGGCCACCCGCGCCGGCGCGAACCGGCGGGGCGCGGGATCCTGGCGCCGGCCGGGGCGCCTAGCGCTTTTTGGTCTTGGCGCGCGGCTTGCGGGCGCCCTTGCTGCCGAGCTGATTCCGGATGAAAACGATCTCCGAATGCAGTTCGGCGATATGCTTTTCAAGCGACGCGGTCAGCTGAAGCAGGCCATCGACCATCGCCAGTTGCGCTGTATCGTGGCTGGACTTGATGCTGCGCTGTGCATCTTTGAACGACTGTTTTGCCCGAACGTATGACATGGGACCTCCTCATCACGATGATTGAAGCACAAGCGCTTCCGGCTTGCGGGTAGGTTTCCTAAAGCCTAGCACGAGGGTCCCCGCCGGCCTTGATGTACGCGCGGCGGCTTTGCGGCCCACCCGGGGGCGGCAAGCAATGCGGGCTGCTCCGTCTCAGGCGATCGCGTTCTCCCCGCCGCCCGGTCCAGCCGGCGGTATCGGGCGACCGTCGAAGCCGATGCGCTCCATGAGATATCCCAGGCAGTCCAGCCGCACGGCGTTCGGATCACGCGTCAGCATGGCCGGCACGGCGTTGCGGCTGAAACGGAGCTCGCCGTCGGCATGCTCGAGGAACTCCTCCAGCACCTCGAAATCGCCGCCCGGCAGCACTTCCACACGCGCCCTGCCCGGCGCATCGATCCAGCCCACCATCGTACCGGCCTCGACCTGGCTGAAATTCAGGTGGTCGATGTCGGCGCGAAAGCGGATGTCGGCCGGACTGTCGTCAAACGAGAAGCTGACGTCGGCGGGCACCTTCAGCACAGCGACAGTCTGCAGCAGCTCGATGTCGTGGGGCGAAATGTCATGGTCGGGAAAGTGCGAGAGGCGCAGGCAGGCTTCGACGAACTCCAGGGCGCGGTCGCGGGCGTAATCGTCGCCGATCCGCCCGCATTCCACCGTCACCGCCGGACAGAGGTCGGCCATCGCCCGCGACTGGATGCCGAAGGGCCGCTCGATGTAGATGACGATGCGGCTGAACAGGCGCGCCAGGTGAAAACAGGGCTGCTCCAGCCGCGATACGCAGGCGTAATGTGGATTCATGCCGGAGGTGTTGTGTATGTCGATGCTGGCGAAGGGCTTGAGGGCGCGCACCTGCTCCACCACCTGCCGCATCAGCGCCGCCTCCGGGCGGTCCGGCATGGTCGTGCCCGGCCAGACGCGGTTGTAGTCCGACTGCCCGGGCAGGGTGCGCACGCCGCGGGCGGCGGCGGCGACGTTGCCGATGAACAGCGACATCGCCCGGGGCAGGACGCCTCCGGCGTTGCGGCGGAGGACGGCCTGCATCGTCTCGAAGCCGGTGGGCTCATTGCCGTGTAACAAAACCGACACGAACAGCGGACGTGGATCGCGCCCCGGCAGATGGATCAGGGTTGGGCCCTTCAGCAACCCGGCGAGCCGGGTGATATCGCTGCCGAGCAGTCCATCCGGGAGGTGGTCGAGTATCGTCAGTTG
>CAYVOU010000249.1:0-4116 GCA_964453295.1 uncultured Gammaproteobacteria bacterium | reverse complement strand
GCTGCGCCCTGGTCGCTTCGATCGACAGGTGGTGGTGGCGCTGCCGGACGTGCGCGGCCGCGAACAGATCCTCAAGGTGCACATGCGCAAGGTGCCAGTCTCCGACAACGTCAAGGCCAGCCTGATCGCGCGCGGCACGCCGGGCTTCTCGGGCGCCGACTTGGCCAACATCGTCAACGAGGCGGCGCTGTTTGCTGCCCGTGGCAACAAGCGGCTGGTCGACATGGACGACTTCGAAAGGGCCAAGGACAAGATCATGATGGGCGTCGAGCGCAAGTCCATGGTGATGAGCGAGGAAGAAAAGAAGCTCACGGCCTATCACGAGGCCGGCCATGCCATCGTCGGGCGCCTCATTCAGAATCACGATCCGGTCTACAAGGTGACCATCATCCCTCGTGGTCGCGCCCTGGGTGTGACCATGTTCCTGCCGGAGGAAGATCGCCTGAGCTACAGCCGGCAGCGGTTGGAAAGCCAAATCTCGACTGCGTTTGGCGGCCGGATCGCCGAGGAGCTGATTTTCGGCGCGGACAAGGTCACCACCGGTGCGGCCAACGACATCGAACGCACCACCGAAATCGCGCGCAACATGGTGACCAAGTGGGGTATGTCCGAGCGCCTGGGGCCACTGACTTACAGCGAGGACGAGGGCGAGGTGTTCCTCGGCCACTCCGTGACCCAGCACAAGAACCTGTCGGATTCGACCGCGAACATCATCGACGAGGAGATACGCAGCATCGTCGATCGCAACTATCAGCGCGCGCGGCAGCTTTTAATCGACAACATGGAAAAGCTGCACAAGATGGCCGAAGCCTTGGTCAAGTACGAGACGCTGGATACCAACCAGATCGACCAGATCATGGACGGACAGGTCCCGAGTCCCCCGGCTGACTGGGACGATGACAACCGCCCGGGTGCCGCGCCGCCGCCGGTCGTACCGGCCGACAATGGCAACGAGCGTCCGCACGGGCCAACCGGCACGGACGCTCCTATCGGGGGCGCGGCCGGTTCGCACTAATCCATCGCTAGACTAAACTTTCCTCCCTTCGGGTCGATCCATATAGGTGTACGTTCCAAGACCCCCGTGCTGTGGCGACGGGGGTTCCTTGTTTCTGGCCGGTGCTCATTTGCCCACCGCCGCGCACGACAAACACCGATGCGGCGACCGCGCAAGATGAGAAGATTGCCGGCGGCGAACTCCAACCGCGCCGAATTACGGCGGGCGACGAGGTGGCTGCCGGCGCGAAGGATAATTCAATGAACAATGGCAGACGCTTTTTCGGGACCGACGGGGTCCGTGGCAGGGTAGGCACCCTGCCGATCACGCCGGACTTCGTCATGAAGCTCGGTTGGGCGGCGGGACGTGTTCTGGGCAAGCATCGCCAGCACGCCCGCGTTCTCGTCGGTAAGGACACCCGCATTTCCGGCTACATGTTCGAGTCCGCCCTGGAGGCGGGCCTGTCCGCGGCCGGGATCGATGTCCACCTGCTGGGGCCCATGCCCACGCCCGGGATCGCCTATCTTACCCGCACGTTCCATGCCGATGCCGGTATCGTCATTTCGGCCTCGCACAATCCCTACTACGACAACGGCATCAAGTTTTTCGCCGGCGATGGCTCGAAGCTGCCCGACGACGTCGAGCGGGCGATCGAGGAGGAGATGGACCAGCCGATGCAAGTCGTGGAATCCCGCCGGCTCGGCAAGGCCTACCGGATCGATGACGCGGCTGGCCGCTACATCGAGTTCTGCAAGCGCACCATTCCCTACCACACGAGCTTCGACGGTTTGAAGATCGTCGTGGATTGCGCCCATGGCGCCACCTACCACATCGCGCCGGCCGTGCTCGAGGAACTCGGTGCGGAAGTCATCTGCATCGGCAACGATCCGAACGGCATCAACATCAACGACAAGGTCGGCGCCACTGCCCCGGCGTCGTTGCAGCAACTGGTTTTGGACGAGAGGGCTGACGTCGGCATCGCGCTTGACGGCGACGGCGACCGGCTGATCATGGTCGATCACAGCGGCGAGATCGTCGACGGCGACGAGCTTCTGTACATCATCGCCCGCGAGCGGAGCATTCGCGGCGTGCGCGATGGCGCGGTGGTCGGCACGCATATGAGCAACCTCGGACTGGAGCATGCCATTCGCGCCCTGGGTCTGGATTTCAAGCGTGCGCAGGTCGGTGACCGCTACATCATGGAGATGCTGAAGACCGGCGGCTGGAGCCTGGGCGGGGAGACCTCGGGTCACATCATCTGCCTGGACCTCACTACCACTGGCGACGGCATCATCTCGGCGCTGAATGTCCTGGAAGCCATGGTGCGCTCCCAGGCGAAGCTCAACGTGCTCAAGCAGGGCATGAGCAAGTACCCGCAGATACTGGTCAACGTCAAGCTCAAGAAGAACGGTACGAACGTGCTGACGCAACCCAGCGTCATGGAGGCGGTCAAGGTCGCGGAATCGGAGTTGGGCGACAACGGCCGGATCCTGCTGCGCCCATCGGGCACCGAACCTCTGTTGCGTGTCATGGTCGAGGGCCGGGAGGCGGCGCTAGTGTCGACACTGGCGAACCGGATTGCCGGCGTGGTCGAGCAGAGTCTCGCAACCGACTGATTCATCGCCGTTGGCACTCCCGCCGCCAGGTTGCCGCGGCGTTTGACCGTCGTCGCGACATCAAACTCACGGTTAAACGGAGGGGTAATGAGTAAACGGATCGTTTTCGAAAGGACCGGCGGACCTGAAGTCCTGGCGCTGCAGGACGTCGAAGTCGGCGAACCGGGCCCAAGCGAAGCTCGCATCGTTCAACACGCCGCCGGTCTCAATTACATCGACACCTATCACCGTACCGGCCTGTATCCCGCGCCCCTGCCCTCCGGGATAGGGATGGAGGGCGCGGGCATCGTCGATGCGCTTGGCGACAGTGTCGGCGATTTGAAAGTAGGCGATCGTGTCGCATATGCCGGCGGCCCCCTGGGGGCCTACGCCGACATGCGAATCATGCCGGCGGATCGGCTGGTCAGGCTACCTGATTCAATTTCCTTCGAGCAGGGTGCCGCCATGATGCTGAAGGGACTGACTGCGCAATATCTTCTGCGCCATACCTACCGGATACAGGCCGGCGATACCATCCTGGTACATGCCGCCGCCGGCGGTGTCGGGCTAATCGTGTGTCAGTGGGCGAAAGCCCTGGGCGCGACGGTCATCGGCACGGTTGGATCGGATGCGAAAGCGCAATTGGCCAGCTCCAACGGCTGCGATCATCCTATCGTCTACACGCGGGAGAATTTCGCCGATCGCGTCCGGGAAATCACCAGTGGCGAAGGGGTCCCGGTGGTCTACGATTCGATTGGCAAGGACACGTTCGCGGCGTCGCTCTCGTGCCTGCGGCCGCTAGGCATGATGGTGAGCTTCGGTAACGCCTCGGGCGTGGTGCCGCCTTTCGACATCGGTGAACTGGCACGCCGCGGTTCGCTGTTCCTGACCCGGCCGTCGCTGATGCACTATGCGGCGAAACGTTCGGATTTGCTGGAGATGGCGGCCGATCTTTTCGACGTCGTCGCCACCGGCAAGGTCAGGATCGAGGTCAAGCAGCGATATCGGCTGGCCGATGTTGCTCAGGCCCACCGCGACCTGGAAGCACGTAAGACGACCGGTTCCACGGTCCTGTTGCCGACACCGGGCTGACACATCGAGCCAACCCGCTGACCGTCGCCCTGCGGATCGCGCCGGTAGGCTGGCCCGGCTGAGAGGCTTGTGCTGCCTAGGCGCCGCGCAGCAGTTCGTTGATTCCGACCTTGGCGCGGGTTTTTGCGTCCACCTGTTTGACGATGACCGCGCAGTACAGGCTGTACTTGCCGTCCGCGGAAGGCAGGTTGCCGGACACGACCACCGACCCGGGCGGGATGTAACCGTAGCTGAATTCGCCGGTCTCGCGATTGTAAATCTTGGTGCTCTGGCCGATGTAGACGCCCATGGAGATCACCGCGCCCTCGCCGACGATGACGCCTTCGACCACTTCCGAACGCGCGCCGATGAAGCAGTCGTCCTCGATGATGGTCGGGCCCGCCTGCACCGGTTCCAGCACGCCGCCGATGCCGACGCCGCCGGACAGGTGCACGT
>CAYVOU010000248.1:0-4127 GCA_964453295.1 uncultured Gammaproteobacteria bacterium | reverse complement strand
ACAGTTTCAGGCGGCGGGCTGCGTTCAACAGGTAACAGAGCTTGTGGGCCGCGAGATCGTAGTTCAGGCCTTCGAGACGCACGTTGGAGATGCAGTTGCGTTCGGCGTCGGAGCGGCCGACGCGCGGCGCATAGGTCAGGTACAGCCCGAGACTGTCGGGGGAACTCAGACCCGGGCGTTCGCCGATCAGCATTACCACCTGTCCGGCACCCAATATTTCACCGACCTCATCGCCCAGCGCCACCCGCGACTGTTCGGCGATGACGATGGGCGCGATGGCCCAATCCTTCAGTCGTTCGCGCACGGCCCGCAGCAAGGGCACGGCATGATTCGCCGGCGCAAAAGCTGATAGGCCGTCCCCAATGACAAATACGACCTCAGGCGCTTGCGGCAAATTCAGCGACTTCAACCGGGCACGACTGTCATCGTCGAGGCGCCTGCCGTAGTCGGGCCGGCGCAGGTAGTGCGCGCGGTCCGGCGCCGCGCTGTGTACGCGCAGGAATTCGAAACCCGCATCGGTCAGCTGGGCTTCGACCGCGGCGCAATCCATCGGCTCGTGCACCGCGTCGCGGGCCTTGGCATGGGCCAGGCCGAAATCCAGCATCGCCTGCGTCGGCAGGCTGTCGCCGGCGCGGCCCAGGGCGATGCGGGCCTGGGTGAACCGCCGCAGCTGCTGCCAGGGGTTGGGTGAGATCAGATCGTTCATGCCGCGTCCGTCAGCTTGCGCGCGTGCATCAGCAGCGGCTGGCCTTCCGGCAGCCGCGCCAACCGGCCCTGCATGTCGGTGATCTGCATGCGCTCCAGCCAGTCTTCGAATTCCGGCGCGCGCTTCAAGCCCAGCACATGGCGCAGGTAAAGCGCGTCGTGAAACGACGTGCTCTGGTAGTTGAGCATGATGTCGTCGGCGCCGGGGATGCCCATGATGAAATTGATCCCGGCGACGCCTAGCAACGTAAGCAGCGTATCCATGTCGTCCTGATCGGCTTCGGCATGGTTGGTGTAGCAGATGTCGCAACCCATCGGCAGGCCCAACAGCTTGCCGCAGAAATGATCCTCCAGGCCGGCACGGATGATCTGCTTGCCGTCATAAAGATATTCGGGACCGATGAAGCCCACGACCGTATTGATGAGCAGCGGCTTGAACTCCCGCGCCACCGCGTAAGCACGCACCTCGCAAGTCTGCTGATCGACGCCGTGATGGGCGTCGGCCGACAGGGCGCTGCCCTGCCCGGTCTCGAAGTACATCACATTGTCGCCGACGGTACCGCGCTTGAGTGCCAGCGCCGCCTCGCGCGCTTCCCTAAGCATGGCGATGTTGATTCCAAAGCTGGCGTTGGCCTTTTCCGTGCCGGCGATGGATTGGAATACGAGATCCACCGGCGCGCCCTGCTCCATGGCTTTGATCGTGCTGGTGACATGCGTCAGCACGCAGGACTGGGTCGGGACGTCGTAGCGCGAACGCAGCTCGTCAATCATGTCGAGCAGGGTCACTATCGCAGGCAGACTGTCGGTGGCTGGATTAATGCCGATGACCGCATCGCCGGAGCCGTACAACAGGCCGTCGAGCATGGAGGCGGCAATACCCTTGGGATCGTCGGTCGGGTGATTGGGTTGCAGCCGCACCGACATGCGGCCCGGTAAACCGATGGTGTTGCGGAAGCGGGTGACGACGCGGCACTTCTGCGCCACCAGGATCAGGTCCTGATTGCGCATGATCTTGCTGACCGCGGCCACCATCTCCGGCGTGATACCGGGCGACACCCGCGCCAATGCGTCACCATCCGCGGCAGGCGACAGCAGCCAATTGCGGAAATCGCCGACGGTGAGGTGGCTGATCTCCGAGAAGGCATTCTCGTCGTGTCGATCAGATATGAGCCGGGTGACTTCGTCGGCTTCATAGGGGATCACGGCCTCGTTGAGGAACTGGCGAAGCGGAAGGTCGGCGAGTGCCATTTTCGCCGCCATGCGCTCTTCCTCGGTGGCCGCCGCGATCCCGGCTAGATAATCACCGGAGCGGGCCGGGCTGGCCTTGGCGAGTAGATATTTAAGATCGGGAAACCGATAGGTACAGTCCCCGATGGTTTGCGCGTAAGCCATCGTGTCCTCCTCCGCCACTCACCGGCGGGGCCTGACAGGTCAGAATCAAGCCGCAGTCTCGATACGCATCTTAACGCAGGGGCGCCGATCTTTGTGGATCCGCAGTGGCTAAGCCTTGCCGGGACCGCCCGGGCGGCCCTGCGCGCACAAACGCCTGATGAACTGTTCGAGGTCCGCGAAATCCTGCACGACGACATCCGGCACGTCCGGGTGCGCCTCGGTACCGGGAAAATAATACTTCAGCCAGCCCGCATCCCAGCCCGCACTGTTGAAAAAGATGCTGGCCACGCCGGCCCGGCGGGCGGCGGTAACATCACTGGCGCCGTCGCCGACGTACCAGATTTGCGGGCCCGGCCGGACGCCCAGCTTGGCCGTGGCTTCGGCGATTGGATCGGCCGCGGGCTTGCGGCTGGGCGCGTCGCCGCCACAGACCACTACGTCGAACAAGCCGACCCAGCTGCCACCGTCGAGCAGTGCCAGTTCGTGTTCCAAAAACTCCCGGTCGCGGTTGCTGACGATGCCCAGCCTGAGCCCGAGACCGCGCAAGGCGACCAGCATGTCGCGCTCACCGCCCTCACGCAAATGAACCTCGCCGTAGTGGCTCCGATACGCATCGTTGAAAGCGGCATGCGCACGCTGTTTCGCCGCCTCGTCGGTGCCGAAAAGGATCTCGAACAGGTCCGTGCGGGACACACGGCGGTCCAGACGGACTTTCGGGTGCAGGCGATGGTATTCGCGCACATAGGCCACCAGGCGGGCATCCTCCACCGTCTTGCTGCGTGCCGGATCCACCAGGCTTCCCGACAGGCCGAGGGTGTCGATCTGGAGCAGCATGTCGTCCATCGCGGCATACATGGCGTCCAGGGTGTCCACGAGGGTCCCGTGCCAATCGAATAGCACGACCTGCGGCGGGCATAGATGGCTTGCCTCGGCGCTGGTCGGGATCGGTGCGGGCGCCTGAATTCGACTGTCGTTCATGCCGGCGCGCCGCGGCGTTCAGGAGAAATGTCGTATCTATATGATTTCATTTAAATACCATTGCTGGTGGAGAAGTTGCGGTGAGAAATGCCAGCCGTCAACCCAAACCCGCCATACCTGTTGACGCACTGCCACAATTGAGATATGCTGCACCGCAACATATTACGAAAACGGCCGTGAACGGCAATTCCGGGTTCGTAACATGAGAAAACCCTTATTCACGATCGATTGGAGGCTACACCATGAAAAACGTTGTCAATTTTAGCGATGTTGCGGGCCTGTACAGCAGTGCATTCGAGCTCGGCCTGAAAGCCAGCAAGGTTCTGCAGTCCGGCACCGAGAGCGCCATTCGCGAACACCTGGCCTACATCAGCTCCACCGCGGAGCAGTTTGCACCGCTGGCCAAGGTCGAGCAGCCGCAGGACTACCTGACCGCCCAGACCGCACTGGTCGAGAAGTCGCGCCAGCAGCTCGCCAAGACCGCGAAGGCGCTGTTCAAGATCCAACAGGACACCGGCGCCGAACTGAAGGCCATTGCCACCGAAGGCGCCGAGAAGTTTTCGCCGGCCGTCGTCAGCAAGATGTTCCAGGCCGCCTGATCGGCTGTCCGCTTGCACGTCACCTGCAACGGGGCCATGCCCCGTTGCAGGGGTAGTTTCGGGGCTGCCATCGCACCCCGCCCGCCTTCCCGTACCATGGCAAAAGCCGCGGCACCACCATCCCTAATCGCCCCGCTTCAGCAGGGAGCCCAGTGAGGCGAACGGCTGATGCCTGCCTCCGCCGGTTTCACCGGCTGCATCCGTCCGGTCGCCGTAGCGTACCTGGTCGAGGTGCCGCATGTGCTCATTGTCGTGGCAATACAGGCAAAGCAGCTCCCAGTTGCTGCCATCGTCCGGATTATTACCGTGGTTGTGATCGCGATGGTGCACGGTGAGTTCGTGCAGGTTCTGGCGGTTGAACTCCCGTCCGCATCGACCGCAGATCCACGGATACAGTTTGAGGGCCTGTTCGCGATAGCCCTGTTCCCGCTGTTCGCGGTATCGCCGTGCCTC
>CAYVOU010000247.1:0-4129 GCA_964453295.1 uncultured Gammaproteobacteria bacterium | reverse complement strand
GCGCCGGGTCGCGGACCTGGTCGCAGAGGAGGCCGGGCGCTGGCCCGCGGACCTGATCGTGGCCGGAACGCATGGACGGCGCGGACTCAGCCACGTGTTCCTGGGCAGCGTCGCCGAAGGCATCGTTCGTATCGCGCCCGTGCCGGTCCTGCTGGTCCGCGGCAGGTAATGCCGCAATTTCCGACCGGGTCATGCGTTATCGGATCTCATGGCAGTCCCGTGGTGCCGCAGGCCGCGGCGCCAAGGTAGGGCGGCAGGCGTGAATCTGACCTGGCTGCCCGTTCTGATGCTGATTGTGGTTGCCAACGGCGCGCCGGTGGCGTTGCGTGGTCTCTTGTGGCGGCATGCAGGCCGGCCGCTGGACGGCGGACGACTTTGGATGGATGGCCGTCCCTGGTTCGGTCGTTCAAAGACCTTGCGCGGCGTGGTGGCCGCGGTGCTGACGACCAGCGTGGTTGCCCCTCTAATCGAGGTGCCGGTGGCGATGGGCGCGCTGATTGGTGTTTTTGCGATGCTGGGAGACCTGCTGGCGAGCTTTATCAAGCGCCGGGCGGGATTGCCGGTGAGCAGCCGCGCGACCGGCCTTGACCAGATCCCCGAATCGCTGCTGCCAACGCTGGTCGTTGTCCGCCAGTTCGATCTCTCGTTGGCGGAAGTGGCAGGGATCGTGGCCGTCTTTTTTGTCCTGGACGTGGCCTTCTCACCGATCCTCCACTGGCTGGGCCTGCGCCGTCGCCCGTATTGAAAGGCGTTCCGATCCGCACCCGCGGCGTATTTTGCCGATGGTGGCGTAACCGTTACGCGCACAGCAGGCGGTGCAGGGTGATTTCCGGCGGACAGTTCAGCCTGACATCCACGATCGAGGAACCCGTACCCACCGACGTATAACCGGCCAGGCCCTTGTAGACCCACGAACCCGACGCGTAGCGGCGGGGGCAGTCGGCGTCGTAGATGATGGGGGTGCCGCCCGGCAGGCAGATCTGGCCGCCGTGGGTATGTCCGCAGAGGAGCAGGTCGAAGCCGCAATGCGCCGCGTGCCGGTAAATCTCCGGTGAATGCGCCAGCAGTATGGAAATGCGGTCGTGGTCGATGCCGTGACAGGCGCGGTCGAGATTGTCGGTCCGATAGTAATGCGGGTCGTCGACGCCGACGAGATGAATGATTTCGCCGTCGCGCTCGATGTCGACCGATTCATTGAGCAGCATGCGTACGCCCATCTCCTCCATGGCGGGCACCATCCGTATCGTGTCGTGATTGCCGAGGATGCCGTACACCGGGTCGCGCAGCTTTGGGCGCACACGTGCCAGAGCGGCCAACGTCTTGTCGTACGACCCGAAAGTCAGGTAGCGGAAATCACCGGTCATTACGCAAAGGTCGTAGTCGAGATTGCTTAGCCTGTCGCTGAGGACGGCGGCGAACTCGTCATTCATGTCCAGGTGCAGATCGCTCAGCTGCAGGATTGTGAAACCGTTAAAGGCGCGGGGGAGTCCCGCCAGATGCACGTCGTGGTGGCGCAGTTGCAGATCCAGGGCGTTGCGCCGGGCCCGCTCGTGCAGCAGCGTCAGTCGCAGCCCCAGGCGTATCAGGCGATGGATCGAATACCAGTTTTCGAGATGGAAGAACTTGATGCCCTGGCCGAAAATCCAGGCTTCCCGGTCCGCTTCGATGCCCAGGCGCTGTTGCAGGTGCAGGCGGCCGGTCCGTGCTTCCAGGTGACGATAGACTGCGTCTTCAGCATCGGCGGGTATCTGGGCATTGGCGGCTGCGTTCATAGGTGGGAGAGTATAACGAACAGGCCGCCCGGTCACCGCGTTCGGACGCGGGGTGCCAAAATGTCGGCGTGGAGCGATCAAAAAACCGGTATGCTTGTTTGCACGAGACGAATTGCTCCCGGGACCGATGCATTGCGCCGCGACTGCAACGATCGGTACGCTTTGCGGCGCCGCCCGGGCGGGGCGGCGGGTCCCTGCCGCAGAGACGCATAAGCACTAAAACGAAACCTCCATGCTAGCCACCCTTCAACATATCGTGCAGCTGGTCAACGACGCGGCCAACCTGGACGAGGCGCTCGCGGTCGTCGTGCGCGAAGTCAAGGCGGCCATGGGCGTCGACGTGTGCAGCGTCTACATCAAGGACGCTATCGCCGGAGAGAACGTCCTCCGCGCCTCGGACGGCCTGAATCCGCGCTCGATTGGCCGGGTCAGGTTGTCGTTGGGCGAAGGGCTGGTGGGCCTGGTGGCCACGCGCCAGGAGCCGGTGAACCTGGACAATGCCGCCGATCATCCGGCGTACCGATACTTTCCGGAAACGGGTGAAGAGCGTTACCGCGGATTTCTCGGCGTGCCGCTGGTGCACTTCCGCAAGGTCGTTGGCGTGCTGTACGTGCTGAGGCACACGCAGCAGCGCTTCGCTGAAGACGAAGTCGCGTTTCTGGTGACGATCGCCGCGCAGCTTGCCGGTACCCTGAACGCCGCCGTGCGGGAAAACCCCGCCAATGGTTTTGCCGTCGATCCGGCGCTGAATTCGGGTTTCCACCAGGGCCTGGCCGCGGCGCCGGGGATCGCGATAGGCACGATCGTGCTGCCTTCGCCGTTCGCCAGCCTTGAATCGGTTACCGATCGTGAGCCGAAGGACATCACGGTGGAGGAGGCTGCTTTCCGCGAAGCCGTCCGCGCCGTGCAGGCCGAATTGCGCCGCGACGCCGAACTCATGGCGACCAGGCTGCCTAGCGAGGCCCGCGCCATCTTCGACGTCTACGAAATGATGCTGGGCGGCGACAGCCTGGTCGAAAACGCCATTGCGCGCATCCGTGCCGGCAACTGGGCCCCAGGCGCGTTGCGCCACACCGTCGACGAACACGCCCGCGTCTTCGACCAGATGGAAGACGCCTACCTCAAGGCGCGGGGCGAGGATATCCGGGCGATAGGACGGCGCCTGCTGGCACACTTGCAGTCCGACCTGCGCGAGCCGCGTGAATACCCCGCCCAGACCGTCCTGCTGGGGGACGAGGTGAGCCTGGCGCGGATCACCGACGTGCCAGAAAGCCGGCTCGCCGGCATCGTCTGCCTGCGCGGCTCCGTGCTGTCGCACATCGCCATCATAGCCAAGGCGCTGGGCGTGCCGGCCGTGATGGGACTGGGCCACCTTCCCGTCGGCGACCTGGACGGTCGCCGCATCGTGTTGGATGGATACCAGGGAAGGGTGTTCATCGACCCCCCGCCGGCGGTGGTCGGCGAGTTCTCCCGCCTGATCGGCGCGGAGCGGGAACTCAGTTCGGAATTGCGGAAGTTCCGCGACCTGACCGCCGAAACACCGGACGGGACCCGGATCACGCTTAACGTCAACATCGGGCTGTTGGCCGAGGCCGGCGTGTTGAACGCCACCGGCGCCGACGGCGTCGGCCTTTACCGGACCGAGTTCCCTTTCATGGTCCGCCATTCGTTCCCAGGCGAGGACGACCAATACCAGATATACCGGGACATCCTGCAGTCGTTCGCGCCGCAGCCGGTGACCCTGCGCACCCTGGACGTGGGGGGCGACAAAGCACTGCCGTACTATCCGATGAAGGAGGACAACCCGTACCTGGGTTGGCGCGGGATCCGGTTTACGCTGGATCACCCGGAGATTTTCCTGCCGCAGCTGCGCGCCATGCTGCGCGCCAACACCGGGCTCGGCAACTTGCGCATTATGTTTCCCATGATCAGCCAGGTCGGCGAGTTGCGCGAGGCGCAGGCACTGCTGCGCCAGGCCCATGCCGAACTGGTTGACGAGGGATGCCGCTGCAGCCTGCCACCGGTGGGTGTGTTGATCGAAGTGCCGGCGGCGGTCTATCAGGCCACGGCGCTGGCGGCGCAGGCGGATTTTCTCTCCATTGGCAGCAACGACCTGACCCAGTACATGCTGGCCGTGGACCGCGGCAACCCCAACGTTGCCAGGCTGTACGACAGCTTGCACCCGGCGGTCCTGCGCGCCTTGCGGGAGGTGGCGCGGGTGGGGCGGCGCTACGGCAAGCCGGTAAGCGTCTGCGGCGAAATGGCGGGCGACCCGGCGGCGGTCATCCTGCTGCTGGGCATGGGCATCGATACCCTGAGCATGAGCGCGGGCAGCCTATTACGGATCAAGTGGGTGG
>CAYVOU010000246.1:0-4129 GCA_964453295.1 uncultured Gammaproteobacteria bacterium | reverse complement strand
GAGCGTTCTCTCTTGTTCGGATCGAACTACAGGATTGGATCGTGCACCGTCACCAGCTTGGTGCCGTCGGGAAAGGTGGCCTCGACCTGAACCTCGTGGATCATGTCGGCGATGCCGTCCATGACGTCGTCGCGGGTCAGGATCTGGCGGCCGAACTCCATCAGTTCAGCGACCGGGCGGCCGTCACGCGCGCCTTCGAGGATGGCGGCGCTGATCAGCGCCATGGCCTCGGGATAGTTGAGCTTGAGGCCCCTGGCCAGCCGCCGTTCGGCCAGCAGCGCCGCCGTGAACAGCAGCAGCTTGTCTTTTTCGCGCGGTGTTAACTCCATCTGTTTCCCCTTGGCATCAGTTGCGTACGGCGAAGACCGCCGCCGCGCACTTTCCTGCAGTCAAGCGATACCTTCTTTCACGTGCGCCATATCCGCGGATGGCAGGCCGTCCGGCCGCACAGCTGCGGGCGAAGTTTCTCCCAAACGGCGACCAGCCAGGCCTTCGCGCGCTCCGAGTCGGCGCCCAGCACGCGCGCGATCAGCAGGCCGTCGACCCGGGTAACGCCGCACAGCATGCCGGCGTCGGCCGGGATCGTCTCCCGCGCCGCGATGAGCGCACTGTCGTCCGCGACGGTGGCGATGAGCGTGCCGGTGATCGGATAGCCGCGCAGGCCGGCGGCCGCGTCCAGGAAACCATCACCGCCTTCGACCAGCAGGCGCTCACTCAGGACCGGCTCGCCGTCGCGCTCGATGCGCAGGCGGAAATCGCAATGACCCCGGCGCAAGGTTTCGCCGCTGGCGGGTCGGCCGAGACAGATCACCTCCCAGCCGATGAAGTTCGCGTTTCCCTCAAGCGACACCGACGTCGTCAATTGCATGCGGGCGC
Organism: uncultured Gammaproteobacteria bacterium; assembly: GCA_964453295.1. Classification (GTDB taxonomy): domain Bacteria; phylum Pseudomonadota; class Gammaproteobacteria; order JAJPIJ01; family JAJPIJ01; genus CAYVOU01. The sequence continues at coordinate 3,253 of CAYVOU010000246.1, read as the reverse complement.
CGTCGAAGACGATGTTTTCCTGCGGGAGCCACTCCAGCGTCGCATCCGGCTCGACACGAAAGCGTTGCCCGCTGACTGCCGTGCCGCCGCGGCTGCGGTAGAACTTCGTCGCCGCCGGCGTCGTGATCAGCGCCGCCGATCCCGCACCGGCCTCGACGTCCAGCGCCAGCCGATCACCGCCGACTATCCCCGCCGGCGGGTGCAGCAGATACACGTGGCAGGGCGATTCCCCGGCGCCTTCCTCCGGATAGAACGGCCGCTGCACCAGCAGTGGCCCGGAATGTCGCCGGCCGCTCAGTCGGGTTCGCCCGCCCGCCGCCTCAAAGCGCAGCGCCAGGCTGGCCTGCCAGCCGGTCATTGCGCGGGCATTGTCCGCGACGTCGGTCGCCGCGGCGGGAATGGCGTTCAAACCGCCTTCAAACCGTCGCGATCAGCCAGGCGCCGCCACCCAGCACGAAGGCGCCGGCCAGGCGCAGGACGCCTTCCGGGAAATGGCGACGCAGCAAAAGACCGGCGCCGATCCCGATCCCGTGCAGCGCCGCCGTGCTCAGCAGAAATCCGAGACCGTATTCGAGCGCCGGCAGGTTGGCCGCCATCTCGCTGCCGTGGGCGTGGCCGTGGAACAGCGCGAATACGCCGACCAGGGCCATGCCCACCGTGGCATTCACTCGCAGCCGACTCATGATCGCCAAACCCAGCACCAGCACCGAGGCGGCGATGCCGGCCTCGACATAGGGCAGCGTGATACCGCCGATCGCCAGCGCGGCGCCAGCGGCCATGCAGGCCATGAAGCTCAGCGGCACGCGCCAGCAGGCCGAACCGCCCAGCTGTGCCGCCCAAAGGCCGACCGCGATCATCGCCAGCCAGTGGTCGGCACCGGTCCAGGGATGCAGCAGGCCATACGCAAAGCCGCCAACATGAAAAATCTGCGGATGGGCCTGGGCGGCGGGCGCCGCCAGCAGCGCCAGGATCGCCAGAATTGCCAGAATTGCTCGGGTTCTTGGTAGTGTGCGTGCGTGTGTCATTATGGTTTGCTCCTAAACAGGTTGTGCAGTCATCCCATTCGCTGCCGGCGGAAAACGCCAACGCGTCGTCCTGTTCGGCAGGCAAAAAACGAACAAATCGCCGCTGCCGCGTCCCGGTTCAGACCGTCAGATAACGCCGGACCAGATCGTCGTCCAGTGACGCCATCTCGCCTTTGGCCACCGCCCGGCCTTTTTCCATGATGCAGAAATGATCGGCGACGCGGCGCGCGAACGGTAATTTTTGTTCGACCAGCAGCACCGTGATGCCGAGTTCCCGGTTCAGCTTGATGATGATATCGCCGATTTCGTTGACGATGTTGGGCTGTATACCCTCGGTCGGCTCGTCCAGGATCAGAACCTTCGGTTCCAGCACCATCGCCCGCCCGATTGCGAGCTGCTGCTGCTGGCCGCCGGACAGATCGCCGCCGCGCCGCCGCAGCATCTGTTTCAGCACCGGGAAGGTCTCGAATATGGCCTCGGGTATGTGCCGGCCTCCCTGCTTGCGCACGCTCAGGCCGATCTGCAGGTTTTCCTCCACGGTGAGGCGCGGAAAGATTTCGCGTCCCTGCGGCACGTAGCCGATACCCAGGCGTGCGCGCCATTCCGCAGGGACTTTCGACAGCAGGGTGTCGCCGAGGAGAATCTCGCCGGTCTTGATCGGCAGCAGCCCCATGATGCATTTCAGCAGCGTGGTCTTGCCGACGCCATTGCGCCCCATCAGGCAGGTGCAGGCGCCGGTTTGCAGTTCCACGTCCAGGTCCCAGAGCGTGTGGCTTTCGCCGTAGTAGTGGTTGAGTGCCTTGACCGCCAGCATTATGCCCCCAGGTAGACTTCCATCACTTTCGGATTGTTCTGCACTTCTTCCATGCTGCCTTCGGCCAGGACGTGGCCTTCGTGCAGCACCGTCACCTTGCGGGCGATGGAACGCACGAATTCCATGTCGTGCTCCACCACCACCACCGAGTGTTTTCCGGCCAGCGACACCAGCAGTTCGGCGGTGCGTTCGGTTTCCTGATGGGTCATGCCGGCCACCGGTTCGTCGATGAGCAGCAGTCTCGGTTCCTGCATCAGCAGCATGCCGATCTCCAGCCATTGCTTCTGGCCGTGCGAGAGCGCACCGGCACGCTGGTTGCGGTTGTCGGTCAGGCCGATGGTGGCCAGTACGGCTTCGATGCGATCGCGCTGTTCGCCGCTCAGCCGCGCGAACAGGCAGGCCCACACGCCCTTGTCGGCCTGCATCGCCAGCTCGAGATTGACGAACACGCTCAGTTGTTCGAACACCGTCGGTTTCTGAAACTTGCGGCCGATGCCGGCCTGGGCGATTTCCGGTTCTCGCATCTGCAGCAGGTTGATCGTCTGGCCGAAGAACACCGAGCCGCTGTCGGGCCGGGTCTTGCCCGTGATCACGTCCATCATGGTGCTCTTGCCGGCGCCGTTGGGGCCGATGATGCAGCGCAGCTCGCCATCGTCGACGTAGAGGTTGAGATCGTTCAGCGCCTTGAAGCCGTCGAAGCTGACCGTGACGCTTTCCAGGTACAGGATGGTGCGGTGGCTGGTGTCCAGCACATCGGGGTCGACGCGGCGCGCGGTTTCCGCGGCGCCGGGACCGCCATCCGAGGACAGCTCGCCGCTGGTGTGCACGGGCTCGTTCATGCCGCCTCCTTGCGCCTGAAGATCCCCAGCACGCCGCGCGGCAGGAGCAGGGTCACCAGCACGAAGATCGCGCCCAGTACGAAAAGCCACGCCTCCGGCATGATGGTGGTGAACTCGGTTTTGGCGTAATTCACCAGAAACGCACCGATGATTGCGCCGTATAGCGTGCCGCGACCGCCTACCGCCACCCAAATCACGAACTCGATGGAGTTCAGCGGCGAAAATTCGCCGGGATTGATGATGCCGATCTGCGGCACGTACAGGGCGCCGGCGATGCCGGCCAGCACCGCCGAGAAGACGAAGATCCACAGCTTGAAGCGTTCGACCTTGTAGCCGATGAAGCGCGCCCGGTCCTCGGCATCGCGCACGGCGATGACCACGCGCCCCAATTTCGAATTGACGATGTAGCGACAGGCGAAGTAGCCGAGCGCCAGCGCCAGCGCCGACAGCCCGAACAGCACGACGCGGGTGGCGTCGGATTGCAAATCGAATCCCATGATTTCCTAGAAATCAGTGAGTCCGTTGTTTCCGCCAAAGCCCATCTCGTTGCGGAAGAAAGCGAGCATCAGGGCATA
>CAYVOU010000245.1:0-4130 GCA_964453295.1 uncultured Gammaproteobacteria bacterium | reverse complement strand
TGGGGTGCATGACGGTGTTGCAGCTCACGAAACCTCGGGCGCCGCCGGCTTCCAGCAGTTCCAATGCCCCTTCCGCGAGGATGGGATGCACGGCGATGCATACGCCTGGTGTCGAATCCATCTTCCGAAGGTGCGCCAGGGCCGCGGCCATGGTGCCTGCCGTGGAGACGATGTCGTCGATCAGCACCGGCGTCCGGCCGGTCAGCACGGCTTCGTCCGGCACCGAAACCTCGACGTCGCGATCCCCTCGGCGGGTCTTGCGCAAAGTCGTGTAAGGCACGCCCGCATGCCCGGCGATGTCGGCCACCCACTGTTCGCTTTCCGCGTCCGGCCCGATGACCACCGGCGCCTTCACGTTGGCGCGCACCCAATCCGCTATCGCGGGCGCTGCGCGCACCACGTGGGTGGTGCAACGATATACCTCGTCCAAGGTGTCGATGCGATGCAGATGCGGATCGACGGTCACCAACCAGTCGAAATGGCTGGAAATCCACTGCGGAAAGCAGCGCGCGGTGACCGCTTCGCCATCACGGAAACGCACATCCTGTCGCATATAGCACAGGTAGGGCGCGACCAGGCCGACCTCCGCCGCTCCCAGTTCCCTGGCGGTGGCGGCGGCGAACAACAACGCCGTAAGCTTGCTGTCCGGCCTGTCCAGGGTGCAGACCAGGACCACCCGCCGGCCCTCCACCGGCGACATCAGCCGCACGTAGGTCTCGTCGTCGGGAAAGTGCCGCACCAGCAGTTCGCCCTGCCCGACGTCCAGCCGCTGGCAGAGGGAATTGGCGAAGTCGTCGTTTTCCGGCAATGCCATCAATACCGGTTTCATTCGCTTTGCACCGTAAATATCCTCGGGTGGGTGGCAACGTAATCGTAGGCGTAGTCCAGTTCGCCCTGGGCCTCGGCGTGCAGGGTGAACAGCGGCGCACCGCGCTCCACTCTTTCGCCCAACCGCACGTGCAGGTCCAAGCCCGCGGCATGGGCGTGGGGGGCCCCGGCCAGCTTGGCGGCCCGCGCGAGCTGACGGTTGTCGATCGCCTGGACCCGGCCACTGAACAGTGCCGTGACCTCCCGCCGGTGCGCCGCCCGCGGTGGCTCGCGCAAGCCACCCTGGGCATCGCAGATCGCCACGAACTTCGTCCACGCGGCACCGGACGCCAGGATGCTGCGCGCCAGGTCGCCGCCGGCCGCCTCGGGCGCGCTGCCGCAGAATTCTAGGAGGGTGCCTGCCAGCAGTAGGGCGTGCTCGCGCAAATCAGCCGGTGCGTCCGCCTCGTTACGCAGCACCGCCACCACATCCCGGGCGTCCAGCGCCGGACCGATGCCGCGCCCGACGGGTTGATCACCGTCGCTGAACAACACCTGGACCTGCAGCGAGAACACGGCCGCGACATGTTCCAGCAAGGTTTTCAGCAGGGCCGCCGCCTGGGCGGACCGAACCTTGGCCGTGGCGCCGACCGGCACGTCGATCACCACGTGGGTCGATCCTGCGGCTACCTTCTTGGAAATCACCGAGGCCACCATCTGCGCCTCGCCGTCGATGTCCAGCGGGCGCTCGACGCGGATCAGAATGTCGTCGGCCGGGCTCAGGCCGACGCCACCGCCCCAGACGATGCAGCCACCCTCGCGTTCCACGACGCGCCGGATGGCGGCCACATCGAGATCCACGGGCGCCAGGACTTCCATCGTATCGGCCGTGCCTGCCGGCGAGGTAATCGCCCGCGAAGAGGTCTTGGGCATGGTCAGGCCGGCGGCGGCAATGATCGCGACCACGATGGGCGTGGTGCGGTTGCCGGGCAGGCCGCCGATGCAGTGCTTGTCCGCGATCGGCGCGCGCGCCCACCGCAGGCGCTCGCCGACGTCGACCATCGCCCGGGTCAGCTCGACAGTCTCTTCGATATCGAGGCGGCCGCCGGCGCAGGTCGTCACGAACGCCGCCAGGTGTATGTCGGCATACCGCCCCGCCGCGACGTCGCTGACGATCGCGTGCAGCTTTTCGCGATTCAAACGATGGCCGTAGATCTTTGCACGCACCGCTTCCAGGGACTCCAGCGGCGGCATGAGCGTAATGGTGATCTCGGCACCTTCGGCGCCGCCGAGCTGCCGCCAGGCCGAACGGGACAATGACGCTTCGCTGGGTGCAAGCAGGTCCGAATCCATGACGTTGACGGTGGCGACGATGGTCGTGCCGTTCCTCATAACCTGCACGCGCGATTGTGCCTCGACGCCTTCGGCGCGGCATACCGTACAGTCGCGCCTCATGAAAATCACGGCTTCCTGGTAAGTGTCGATGCCCAGCCACTTCAACCGCAGCGCATAGCGCGTCATGTAGGCACTGCCTCCCGCGCCGCCTCGCCCAGATCCGCCACGGCATTGTAATCGGGCACCTGCGCGTCCCATCCCAACTCATGGCGCAGCCGCCGCCGCAAGGCGTCCGCGGCGGGCAGGTCACCGTGCACCACGAAGGTTTGGCGCGGCGGCGACTTGAAGTTGCGCAGCCACTCCAGGATCTCGTCGCCGTCGGCATGGGCCGACAGGGTGTCACGCGCCAGCACTTCGGCACGCACCGGCACGTCGATCCCGTGTATGCGCACCGAGTGGGCACCACCGACCAGCGCCGCGCCGCGGGTACCGCCGGCCTGGTAGCCGGCAAACAGGATCGAATTTCGCGGCTCCGGCGCAAACGCTCGCAGGTGATGCAGTACGCGCCCCCCGGTCGCCATGCCGCTGGCGGCGATGATGACTGCCGGCGTATGCAGTGCGTTGAGCGACTTCGATTCCTCGACGCTTTCGACGACGCGGATGCTCTTGTACATCGCGACGCATTCGTCTTCGGACAGTCGATGCTCCTCGTGAAAGCGCAGATAGACCCCGGTGGCGTTGACCGCCATCGGGCTGTTCAGATAGATCGGGATATCAGGGATCTTCCCCGCCAGCCGCAGCCGGTACAGGTACAGCATCAGCAGCTGCGCCCGGCCGACGGCAAACGATGGGATAAGCAACACCCCGCCCCGCGCCGCGGTGCGCACCACGACCTCCGCGATGCGGCGCGCGGGCGGTTCCGAGGAATGCACCCGGTCGCCGTAGGTGGACTCCACCAGCAGGTAATCCGCCTGGGTCACGGGCTCCGGCGCCGGCATGACGGGATCGTTCGGCCGGCCCAGGTCACCGGAAAACACCACGGTCCCGTCGCCGGTTTCCAATTCGATGGTCGCGGCGCCGAGCAGGTGGCCGGCCTTGCGGGGACGGACGCGGACACCCGGCGCGATCTCCGCGGGCGTATCCCACTCCAGGTCCGCGAACTGTTTCAGAGCCGCATCGGCGTCGGCCACGGTGTAAAGAGGCAGTGCCGGCTTGTGGCGGCTGAAGCCGCGCCGGTTCGCATATTCCGCTTCCTCCTCCTGCAGATGCGCGCTATCGCGCAGCAAGACCTCGCTGAGCGCGCCGGTGGCGGCGGTGGAATAAATGGGACCGCGGTAACCGCCGTGCACCAGAGCGGGCAGGTAACCGGAATGGTCCAGGTGCGCGTGGGTAATGACCACGGCGTCAAGGCTGGATGGCGGCACCGGGAAATGAGTCCAGTTGCGCAGGCGCAGCTGCTTGTAGCCCTGGAAAAGGCCGCAGTCCACCAGGATCCTGCGCCCGGCCGCTTCGACGAGATATTTCGAACCCGTCACCGTGCCTGCCGCGCCCAGGAATGTCAGCCGCATCGCCCCCCTCCTTCCCGCCAATGGCATGATGAAATTGCCGCCGTCGACATCGTCGCCGCAAGCAGCTTCAGGTCACGGCCTGCGCCCGCGCGGTACCGCCGGCGCCGGCCAAACCGGGAAAAATCCCGCAGGACGGAAAAGACCCGGGTCGCATGGCTGGGCGCCGTTCCCGTCTTGCCGGCGGGCGGGTCGGATTGTGACGGGACCGAGGACTGCGGTGTTATCGTTTGGCAGATTCCTGGTTGCGCTCGGTCAGGGTTGCTATAAGGCCGTCGATGCCCTTGTCCCGGATCTGCTGTGAAAAAGTCGTACGGTAGTTGGTCACCAGGCTGATCCCATCGATCATAACGTCGAAGACCTTCCATTCTCCGTTATTCCGATGCAGGCGGTAATCGATGTTAATCGGTGGACCGCCCTCGC
>CAYVOU010000244.1:0-4134 GCA_964453295.1 uncultured Gammaproteobacteria bacterium | reverse complement strand
CGCCTGCTATTCGGACATGGGCCGCGTCATGCTTTCCGTCACCGGCGACAGCTGCGGCTGGCACGACACCTTCTGCGGCGTCAGCGACGCCAACGACGTGCTCGGCCGCTACGGCGAACATCGTTACCAGGAACACCGCAACGGCATGTACCGCAACGGCCGCGACAGCCTCCTGATCGAGCTCGGCAAGTGGGGATTAAGCAAGCGCGACCTGGTCGCCAACGTCAATTTCTTCTCCAAGGTTGCCATCGACGACGACGGCAACATGCAGTTCGCCACGGGCAACAGCAAGGCCGGCGATTACGTGGACCTGCGTGCCGAGATGACCCTGCTCATCGCGCTTACGAGCTGCCCGCACCCGCTCGATCCCTCGCCGGTCTATGCCCCGAAGAACGTCCGCCTTACCGTCTGGCGTTCGGATCCGCCGCCCTCGGACGACCGCTGCCGCAACGCCTGCCCGGAGAACCAGCGCGGCTTCATCAATACCGAACGCATGTTCATGGGCGCACAAGGAGAGCAACGATGAGCCACAGCTCATACGCAAAAGACACCGACGCCCGCGACGAGCGGATCGTGCACGACGAGATCGTGCGCGCCGGCGAGCCCTGGATGCACATGGTCAAGCGCGGCCAGTATTTCCGCATCATCGATCTCGAAGGCAACCAGGCGGTGGATACGCTGTTCTACAACGCCGACGATCCGGTCGAGCGCTACAGCGCCGTCGATACCCTGCGCCGCCAGGCCAACATCTATCTCACCACCGGCAGCCGCCTGTATTCGACCGAAGGCCGCGTCATGCTGGTCATCACCGAAGACAGCTGCGGCCGTCACGACACGCTTGGCGGCGCCTGCGCCGCCGAGAGCAACACGGTCCGCTACGCGCTGGAGAAGCGGCACATGCACAGCTGCCGCGACAATTTTCTGCATGCCCTCACGGCCGCCCACGGCCACGGCATGAGCAAGCGGGACCTCACCAGCAACATCAACTTTTTCATGAACGTGCCGGTCACGCGCGACGGCAGGCTCACCTTCGAGGACGGCATCTCCAGCCCGGGCAAGTTCGTGGCGATGCGCGCCGAGATGAACTTGATCGTGCTGATCTCGAACTGCCCGCAGCTCAACAATCCCTGCAATGCGTACAACCCCACGCCCATCCGCGTGGTGATCAGCGACGCGCCCTGAGCCGCGCCAACGGAGACCGCGAGCGGAAACCGCCATGTTCAAGAAAGTCCTGATTGCCAACCGCGGTGCCATCGCCTGCCGCATCATGCGCAGCCTGCGCCGCCTCGGCGTCGAGTCGATCGCGGTCTACACCCGCGCCGACGTCGAGTCGCTGCACGTGCGCATGGCCGACCACGCCGTGCTGATCGGCGAGGGGCCCGCCACCGGCAGCTACCTGGATCCGGATCGCATCATCGAGGCCGCGCTCACCCACGGCGCCGAAGCCATCCATCCGGGCTACGGCTTCCTGAGCGAGAACGCGGCCTTCGCCGAGCGTTGCGCCGAATGCGGCATCGCCTTCATCGGCCCGACGCCCGAACAGATGCGTGCCTTCGGCCTGAAGCACACGGCGCGCGAACTGGCCGCCGGCAGCAATGTACCGCTGCTACCCGGCTCGGGCCTGCTTGAGGACGTCGACACCGCGGTCGCCATGGCCACGCAGATCGGCTACCCGGTCATGCTGAAGAGCACTGCGGGCGGGGGCGGCATCGGCATGCAGCGCTGCCACGACGAGGCGCAGTTGCGCGCCGCCTTCGATTCCGTCGAGCGCCTGTCACGCAACAACTTCGGCCATGCCGGGATCTTTCTCGAGAAATACGTCGAGCGCGCCCGGCATATCGAAGTGCAGATCTTCGGCGACGGCCGCGGCAACGTGATCGCCCTGGGCGAGCGCGATTGTTCGATCCAGCGCCGCAACCAGAAGGTGATCGAGGAAACGCCGGCGCCTGGCATTCCGGAATCGGTGCGGCGGCAGTTGCGCGAAACGGCAATCGCCATCACCGCCGCGGTCGACTACCGCTCGGCGGGTACGGTCGAGTACGTCTATGACGACAACAGCCGCGCCTTCTATTTCCTCGAGGTCAACACCCGCCTGCAGGTGGAGCACGGCGTCACCGAGGAAGTCTGGGGCGTGGACCTGGTCGAATGGATGGTGCGCCTCGCCGCCGACGAACTGCCGCCGCTTGCCGGACTGGTCGCGGCGTTGCGGCCGCAGGGTCACGCCATCCAGGCGCGGATCTACGCCGAGGATCCGGCGCGCAATTTCCAGCCCAGCACCGGCCTGCTGACGGAAGTGGAATTTCCGGTGGATGACGGCCTGCGCATCGACACCTGGATAGAAACCGGCGTCAGCGTGCCGCCGTTCTACGATCCGATGCTCGCCAAGGTGATCGCCCGGGCCGGCGATCGCGAAGCCGCGATCGCGAAGCTGGCCGGCGCGCTGGAGCAGACGCGGATCAGCGGCATCGAGACCAACCTGGAATACCTCGCCACCGTGCTCGCCACCGCCGAGTTCGCCGAAGGCCGCCCCTACACCCGCCTGCTGGAAACCCTGCCCTACCGGGCCGCGACCATCGAAGTCATCGACGGCGGCACCATGACCACAGTGCAGGACCACCCCGGCCGGGTCGGCTACTGGTGCGTGGGCGTGCCGCCCTCCGGTCCCATGGACAGCCTGAGCTTCCGCCTGGCCAACCGGCTGCTCGGCAACGATGCCGGCGCCGCCGGGCTGGAGATCACCCTGCAGGGTCCGACCCTGCGTTTCAACGTCGAAACCCGCGTCGTCCTGACCGGCGCGCCGATGAAAACCGAACTGGACGGCACGCCCGTGCCATTCTGGAAACCGTTCACCGCGCCGGCGGGTGCCAGCTTGCGCATCGGCGGCCTCGTGGGCGCCGGCGCCCGCGCCTACCTTGGCGTCAAAGGCGGCATCGACGTGCCCCTTTACCTCAACAGCCGCGCCACCTTCACGCTCGGCGGCTTCGGCGGCCACGGCGGACGCGCCCTGCGCGCCGGCGACACCTTGCACCTGCTGCAATCGCCGCCAGCCGGCGACGAACAGCTCATGGTAGAGAGCATGATCCCGGGCCTGCACAACCAGTGGTCACTGCGGGTGATCTACGGCCCGCACGGCGCGCCGGATTACTTCACCGCGCAGGACATCGAAACCTTCTTCGACACCGATTGGGAGATCCACTACAACTCCAGCCGCACCGGCATCCGCCTGATCGGCCCGGCGCCGAAGTGGGCGCGCAGCGACGGCGGCGAAGCCGGACTGCACCCGTCCAACATACACGACAATGCTTACGCGATCGGCACCGTCGATTTCACCGGCGATATGCCGGTCATCCTCGGTCCCGACGGCCCCAGCCTGGGCGGTTTCGTCTGTCCGGCGACCGTGGTGGAGGCCGATCGCTGGAAGCTGGGCCAGCTTCGCGCCGGCGATCGCGTGCGCTTCGCAGCCGTAAGCATCGAAGCCGCGGTCAACCTGACCCTGGCCCAGGAAACCCTGATCGAAAACCTCGCGCCGCTCTGCAGCCCGGTCGGCACGGTGCCGGCCGAGGACGCGGTGATCCGCCGGCACGAACCGGCCGGTGAGCAACCGGCCGTCACCTACCGACGCTCCGGCGACGACTACCTGCTGATCGAATTCGGCCCCAACGTGCTGGACATCGCCCTGCGCGCCTATGCCCACGCCTGGATGATGTGGCTCCAGGCGCGCGCCGTGCCGGGCATCATCGAGATGACGCCCGGCATCCGCTCACTGCAGGTCCACTACGATCACCATCGCCTGTCGCTGCGCAATCTGCTGGGCCTGCTCGAACAGGCAGAAAGCGAACTGGCTGACATCGACGATCTCGACGTGCCCTCGCGCATCGTGCACCTGCCGCTGTCCTGGGCCGATCCGTCGACCCTGCTGGCGATCGAGAAATACATGCAGTCGGTGCGCAAGGACGCGCCCTGGTGCCCCAGCAACATCGAGTTCATCCGCCGCATCAACGGCCTCGAATCGATCGAGGACGTGAAGCGCATCGTCTTCGACGCAAGCTATCTGGTGCTGGGCCTGGGCGACGTCTACCTCGGCGCGCCGGTGGCCACCCCGCTGGACCCGCGCCACCGCCTGGTCACCACCAA
>CAYVOU010000243.1:0-4146 GCA_964453295.1 uncultured Gammaproteobacteria bacterium | reverse complement strand
TCCTTTTTCCAGCACCACGACTGACAGGCCGGCTTTCGCCGCCTCGTAAGCGATCGGCCCGCCACCGGCACCGCTGCCGATAACGCAAATGTCGTAATCCTTCATCGTCCCATCAGTTCGTAGTAGCGCTTGCCGACCGGCGGGCGCGGAAATCCCGGAATGTAGTCCAGCCATTTCCAGCCGACGCCGTTGGTGTTGCCGCCGTAGACCGGATCGGTGAGCAGGGCTTCAAAAACGTAGTAGAGCACCAAAGCCAGCCAGTTCTCGCCGTCTTTCGAAGTCTGCATGTGCCGCACCAGTTGCGTCTGGCGGTCGGTATCCCAGGTGGCGAACGGGTAACCACCATCCTGTCTCGCCGTGCCGTCGAGCCAGTGCAGCCCTGCGAGGATGAATTTGCGCTCGTCGGGGTCGGCGTCGGCCCGTGCCATCGTCGCTTGCAGGTAGCCCAGCGCGTTGACATCCTTTGCGCCCGGCGCACTGGGTTCGGAAGGGAAAAGGACTGCCTGCACGGCGCGCAATGTCTCCCACGGGGGTTCGCCCGTGTCGTGAACGGATGAGGGCGCCGCCGCGGCGCTGTCATTCCATCCAATCAGGCCGGCTCCACCCAAACTGACGCCTAAGCCCGCGAGCAGGCCTTTCAAGAACGTCCGACGCCGGGTCACAAATTGAGCCGGCGACACGGACGGGGAATCGTACCGGAATCCGCGGTAATCGTTGGCCATCATTAAAGCTTCTCGCCTTGAGCGGATTCGGCACTTGATCTGTGTCAAAGTTGCCTCGAACGCCGCGGATTTTATCACCGGACACTCGCGTATACGCGGGGTGCAATGACCAAGAATCAGCGTCACCTGCCTGGTCCAGGGATTTCGTTACGGCAGGCCGTCGCCCGAGTTGGCCACGGCGGCGTCCGCAGCCGGCTGGCACCGCCGTTCGTGCCCTAGTCAGGGCACCGAGCCTGCGGCCGTATCCTCTCCGGCTTCGTCCAGCTCCAGCACCGGCCCCTTCTGGCGGGAATTTGTGTCCGCCCGCCGCCGCTGGGCTTGCAGCAGTTCGCGCATTATCGACACTGTGCGATCCTGGCGTTCGGCGACGGCACGAAGTTTAGCTGCCATTTCCAGCAGGCTTGGGGCACCCGTCTCGGTGTCGATGAACCCCATTGACCATTCGTTGAACATTCGCGATGTTGCCGGGATCGCGTTGACGATGGCGCAGTCGGTGTGGCGCGGATCCTCGACGATTTTGGCATAGGTGGCGATCACGTGGTGCTCGGGACCCTCCAGAACCTGCATGAACGATTCCGCACCGACACAGAGCACGCCCGTGATACGGTTTTTCGCGTTGTTGCGGCGGGATACCTTGAGAATGGCGTCGATGTCCGATTGCCGCGGGCGCGCCAAGCTGCGACTCACATAGAGCAGTCGAAACATCTTCGTTATACTTTCCGGCATCTCGATTTCAGGCGGCAGTCGGTGTTTGCGGGTACGTTCAGGTGGCAGTTCGGGAGTTTATCTTGCATATGCTGTGTCGGCAGTTAGTCGGAAAGCTTGACGACTGACCAACGATCCGCCGGACCCGAAAAGGGGGCGAACGCGATAGATTGGGTGGCCCATGCGAAAAAGCAAATTGAACGACGGTGGCGACGGACCGAACCGGCATGATGGCGCCAGGCGACGGTACCGGCGCCTATACCCGATTTGCATTGCGGTCTCAACATTGCTGCCGATCTCCCTGACTACCGCGGCGGCGGCTGTTGGCAGCGGTGGCGCCTCAGGCGACAGGCTCCCGCCATCGCTGCTGGATGCTGTTCAGGCTTCCCTCTACATCGCGTCGCCGCGTTCGGGTCCGCCGATGTTTCATTTCACCAGGACCGTCGAGCATCATGGCAGCGAGGTGGTCGCCCACTTGCGTTATGACTATGCGGACGGCCGCCCGGCCGTGCAGGAAACCGTGACCTATGAGGGTGGTCATCTTGATCGCTACGTGGAAAGGAACCTGCAGAACGGTTCGCATGGCGAGTTGCAGGTCGAACGCAACGGGAAAAACCTGCGGGTCGACTACGCATTCACGCCGGCCGGTCCCCGGGCCAGGGCCAGGCACAAGGTAGAACGGTTCGTCGGTGACCACGCCAGCGTACTCGTCGACGATCAATTGGTGCCGTTCATTCTGCGGCATTGGTCGTCGTTGAGTGACGGTGCGTCCGTGCCTTTCCAATACGTTGTCCTGTCCAGAACGGAGACCGTCGCCTTCGCGCTACGCCGGGTCGGTGAAATCCACTGGCACGGCGTGCCGGCGGTCGACATCGCGATGGCGCCCACGGGCCTGTTGACCAGCTTGTTAGTCAAGCCGGTGCATTTCATCCTGGAAAAAGACGGCCGCCACCATCTGCTTGAATACCAAGGGCGCACCCTGCCGAAGATTGAACGCAGCGGAAGCTGGCGGAACCTGGATGCGGTCACGATCTTCCACTGGATGACGCCGCGCTTGGCAAGTTCGGACAGCAGCCGTCGCAGCGACGCCGCGGAACTGATACGCGACGGTCGCTCCGGCCGGAATGCCGCGGGTGCCGCCATGAGGCGGGAAGCCGGCAAACTGTAATCCCTGCGCCCGGGCTGGCGCGCCCGCAAGAGAGCGGCGCCGGACAGCACCGTCGCACCCCCGAAGTCGATGCTGAAAAGTCCGCGCCCATGCATGGCCGGGGTGACCGGTGCATAAAAAAACCCCCGCGGGGAGCGGGGGTGCGTGGGGAGGGAAACAGCCTGAGTTTAATGGGCAGGTGCGTCCAGGCTGCCGTAGGACTTGGGATAGGTCACGATGCCCCAGGGCAGCTTGAAATCGGTGAGTTTCTTATCGACCTTGTAGCTCGATGCGTCGATCACCTCGACTTCGTCCGAGCGGCCGCAAACCATCAGGAGCTTGGATTCGTCCGGGGTGTAGGTGAAGTGCCAGCACCGCTTGCCGACCGGTACGTCGGTAATGTGCTTGTAGGTCTTGGCGTCAAAGACCTGCAGCTTGTGGGCGATCGACGCCGCGATCAGGATGCGGGTCCCGCTCTTGTTGAAGGCGACACCGTAAGGCCCTTTGCCAGTCTTTACTGATTTCAGCACCTTGAAGTCGGTGTTCAGGACCAGGAAGTTGCCCGAGCTTTCCAGCGTGACGACATAGTACTTGCCGTCAGGCGACAGCTTGATGCCCCGCGGCCGCAGTCCGTAAGAATGCAGGTCGACGGTCTTGCTAAGCTTGTGGTTGACGAAGTCATACACCGTGATGGTGTCGTTGCCTTCGTTGGTGATGGCGATGTGCTTGCCGTCAGGCGTGAATTCGACGCCTTCCGTTTCTGGAGCGCCGACGATGGATTCCACCACTTTCCAATCATGCAGATCGATCACCGCCACCTCGCCCGGCAGTTCCGGGCCACTTTCGTCGTCATCCTTGCCGGGTTTGCCGGTTGAACTCGGTTCGTAAGTGACAAACGCTTTGCTGCCGTCGGGCAGGATGCGCATGAATTCCGGATTCTTTCCGACCGGGACCCGGCGCACGACCTTAAGCGTGTCGGTATCGATGACCGCGACATCGCCGGTATTCTTGTTCGCGGTCAGCAGGTACTTGCCGTCGGGCGTAATCGCCAGTCCGCGCGGTTCATCGCCGTTGAGGTTGATGACCTTGTCGGTCTTCATGGTGTCCAGGTTGATGACGTTCACGCCATCTTTCTGGTTGGTCACGTAAGCCACGCCCCCGGCGCTGGCGCTGAAACTCAACATCGCCATGAGACCGGTCAGGAATGCGGTGGACAGGATTTTCACGCTATTTTTCATTAGATCTTTCCTTAAGTTGTTGCTTCAAAGCGATGGTGTCGCCCGATTCGAATGTCCCGCTGAATCAATTGCCGGCGGGGGTGGCATCACGCACATGCGATCCGCCCGGCGTGACCGTTGCGCAAGAAAGCCTTCTACAGAGACGGAGGCGATACCGTACGTGGCCACATGCGCAGTGCCATTAGCAACGTGAGATTGTGCGAGACCCCAAAGGTTCCAGTATCTATAATCAGGTTTCGGCATAAATAACCGCCGTAACGCATCGACTTGGCGCGGGTTGCTTAGGCAAAACGGGCGACGACGCCCCCGCTTTTACTCAACTACGGACACCGCC
>CAYVOU010000242.1:0-4150 GCA_964453295.1 uncultured Gammaproteobacteria bacterium | reverse complement strand
CGGCCCGGGAAAGCCGCCCTGCCGAGCCGGCAATCGGCCTGCGCCCGGGTTCGGTTTCCGCCAAGAAAGCGGAAGAAGCCGGCCTGACGGTGAAATCCATCGAAGAGGCGGTCAAGGGCTCCGATGTCGTAATGGTGCTGGCGCCCGACGAACATCAGCGCGATCTGTACATCAACCAGATCGAACCGAACATCAAGCAGGGGGCCGCCCTGGCCTTCGCCCACGGTTTCAACATCCACTTCCAGCAGATCGAGCCGCGCGAGGATCTCGACGTCATCATGATCGCGCCCAAGGGGCCGGGACACCTGGTGCGCTCGACCTATGTCGAGGGCGGCGGCGTGCCGTCCCTGATCGCCGTGTTCCAGGACAAGAGCGGCCAGGCCAAGCAGATTGCGCTGGCTTATGCGTCCGCCAACGGCGGCGCCCGCGCCGGCGTCATCGAGACCAGCTTCCGCGAGGAAACCGAAACCGACCTGTTCGGCGAGCAGACCGTGCTCTGCGGCGGCGTCACCGCGTTGGTGCAGGCCGGGTTCGAGACCCTGGTCGAGGCGGGTTACGCGCCGGAGATGGCCTACTTCGAATGCCTGCATGAGCTGAAGCTGATCGTCGATCTGATGTACCAGGGCGGCATCGCCGACATGCGCTACTCGATCTCCAACACCGCCGAGTACGGTGACTACACGCGCGGCCCGCGCGTGGTGACGGAGGAGTCGAAGAAGGCGATGAAGAAGATCCTGACCGAGATCCAGACCGGTGAATTCGCCCGTGAGTTCATCCTCGAAAACCGCGCCGGCGCGGCGACAATGAAGGCGCGCCGCCGCCTGTCGGCCGAGCATCCCATCGAACAGGTGGGTGCCAAGCTTCGCGGCATGATGCCATGGCTCAAGACCAACAAACTGGTCGACCGTTCAAGAAACTGACGCCAACCCCGTTTCCTTCCCCCGCGACGGGGGAGGGACAACGCGGCAACGAGGCCCGGGGGGCAAACCATGCCCAATGACAAGGCCGGCATCGCCAAGCGGCGCAGGGGCATCTATCTGCTGCCGAACCTGTTTACCACCGGCGCCCTCTTCGCGGGCTACTACGCCATCGTCTCGGCCATCAACGGCCATTTCGAAACCGCGGCAATCTCGATCTTTGTCGCGATGATCCTCGACGGCATGGACGGCCGCATCGCCCGCCTGACCAATACCCAGAGCGACTTCGGCGGTGAATACGACAGCCTCTCCGATATGGTGTCGTTCGGCTTGGCGCCGTCACTGGTGGTCTATGAATGGGGGCTGTCGACCATGGGCAAGCCCGGCTGGGTGGCGGCGTTCCTGTACGCCACCATGACCGCGCTGCGGCTGGCGCGCTTCAACACCCAGATTGGCATGGCCGACAAGCGCTATTTCCAGGGCCTGCCCAGCCCTTCCGCCGCTGCCCTGGTGGCGGGCGTGGTCTGGGTCGGCAATGAATGGGGCTTGCGCGACAATCCGGCGGCGATGACTTTTTCGTTCGCGGTGACCATCGCGGCGGCGCTGCTGATGGTCAGCCAGTTCCGCTATCACAGCTTCAAGGATCTGGATCTCAAGGGGCGGGTGCCGTTCTTCAAGGCGCTGATCATCGTCCTCATCTTCGTATTCATCGCGCTGAACCCGCCCGTTTCCGTGTTCGCCATCTTCATGCTGTATGCAGCCTCCGGCCCGATTCTGACTTTGACGCAGCTGCGCCGACGTCGCGCGTTCCGCAGAGCCGGCGCTCAGCATGAGCGGGCCAGTCAGGCCGAAAAAGATCCGGAACAGTAGCACCGGCCGCGGCATCGCAGGCACCCGGCCGCCAATGCCGGACTGGCCCCTCTCATCCCGGCGCGGCCGCGGGTAAAATCCAGGAACGCAACAACCACACCGGCGCCCGGCAAGGGGCCGGCGGAGAGCAGGCATGAAAGACAGATTGATCATCTTCGATACCACCTTGCGCGACGGTGAACAAAGCCCGGGCGCATCCATGACCCTGGATGAAAAGGTGCGTATTGCCAAGGCGCTGGAGCGCCTCAAGGCCGACGTCATCGAAGCCGGATTCCCGATCGCCAGCCCCGGCGATTTCGAAGCGGTGCAGGCGGTGGCCGCGGCGATCAAGGACAGCACGGTCTGCGGCCTCGCCCGCGCCCTGGATGCAGACATCGACCGCGCCGCGGCCGCGCTCAAGCCGGCGGCGCGGCCGCGCATCCATACCTTCATCGCCACCTCGCCGATCCACATGGCCAAGAAGCTCAAGATGCAGCCCGAACAGGTCATCGAGCAGGCCATCAAGTCGGTCAAGCGGGCCCGGCAGTACACTGACGACGTGGAGTTTTCCCCCGAGGATGCGGGGCGCTCGGAACCGGATTTTCTCTGTCGCATCCTCGAGGCGGTGATCGACGCCGGCGCGACCACGCTCAACATTCCCGATACGGTGGGTTATTCGCTGCCGGCGGTCTTCGGGCCGTTGATCCGGGAACTCATCGAACGCATTCCCAACAGCGACAAGGCCGTCTTCTCCGTCCATTGCCACAACGATCTTGGCCTGGCCGTCGGCAATTCGCTGTCAGCGGTGCTGAACGGTGCCCGCCAGGTCGAGTGCACCATCAACGGCCTGGGCGAGCGCGCCGGCAACGCGGCGCTTGAGGAGATCGTCATGGCCGTGCGTACCCGCCAGGACATCTTTCCCTGTGACACCGGCGTCGACACCCGTGAAATCGTCAACTGCTCGCGCCTGGTGTCGACCATTACCGGCTTCCCGGTGCAGCCGAACAAGGCCATCGTCGGTGCCAATGCTTTTGCGCACGAGTCCGGCATCCACCAGGACGGAGTCCTGAAGAGCCGCGAGACCTACGAAATCATGCGTGCCGAAGATGTCGGCTGGAACGCCAACCGCATGGTTCTGGGAAAGCATTCCGGCCGCAACGCCTTCAGGACCCGGCTCGCGGAACTGGGGATCGAGTTCAAGCGCGAGGAGGACCTCAACGAAGCCTTCGCGCGTTTCAAGGATCTCGCCGATCGCAAGCATGAGATCTACGACGAGGACTTGCAGGCACTGGTCACCGAAACCAATCTCGCCGCCACCCACGAACGGGTCAAGCTGGTATCGCTCAAGGTCCGTTCCGAGACCGGCGAGACGCCGGCCGCCGAAATCACCTTGTCGGTGGACGGCGAGGAACAGGAAGGCGCCGCGCAGGGCAGCGGGCCGGTGGACGCCACCTTCAAATCCATCGAGTCGATCATGGACAGCGGCGCCAACCTGCAGTTGTTCTCGGTGAACAACATCACCACCGGCACCGACTCGCAGGGCGAGGTGACCGTGCGACTGGAAAAGGGCGGCCGCATCGCCAACGGCCAGGGTGCCGATACCGATATCCTGGCGGCCTCCGCCAAGGCCTACATCAACGCCATCAACAAGCTCATGGTCACGGTCGAGCGCGCCCACCCGCAGGTCGCCGACCACATTTGATCCGCAGGCGCACGCATTGTGCGTACCCGACCTCGCTCTATCTCCGCCGCGGGAATGGGCGAGGGCGGGCACTTCACCCTCAACAGGGAGAATCGCGATGAAGCCGGTGCGAATATCGATGTTCCTGCTGGTTTTGCTGGCCGCGGCCTGCAGCAGCGGTCACCAGGAGACGCCAAGCGAAAAGGCGACCGACACGCAGGGACGGGAGGAAACCAAGAATATCCGCGCTCTCGACGCAGTGGGCGTGGAAGGCACGGCCATCAGCAAGCAGGTCGATCAGGCCCTGGATACCAACGACAAGCGCAAGGAAGAGCTCGACAAGGAACTGAAGAGCCAGCAGTAACACCGGCAAACGCCACGCAACGGGAAACGTACGATGTGTGCCGGGCGCGGTGGCTCAGGCGTGCTGCGACCACAGATCCTTGGCAATCCGCACGCCGTCCTCGTGCCCCCGGTAAAAGCCGCGATTGACGCGGATCTCGGAATAACCGAGCTTCCGGTAAAACGCGCGCGCAGCGTCATTCTGTGCTCTCGCGTCCAGGAAGATTGCCCCAATCCCGGCGGTCAGTACCGTCGACTCCAGCCAGCTCACCAGGGCCGAGCCGACGCCACGACGGCGATGCGGTTCGCCGACGGCGAGCAGCAACAGATGCGCCTCGTTCTCGTAGTACTGCATGATGGC
>CAYVOU010000241.1:0-4166 GCA_964453295.1 uncultured Gammaproteobacteria bacterium | reverse complement strand
AAGCGCGCGCGATGGTCGACGGCGGCGCGGTCTGGCTGGACGTGCGCTTCCCCGAGGAGTACCAGCAGGGTCACCTGCCGAACAGCCTCAACATTCCGCTGACTGTGCTGCGTGCGCACGCCGAAAAACTGGATCGCGATCGGAAATATCTCACCTACTGCGACACCGGCAGCCGAAGTTCTGTCGCTGCATTCCTCCTCACCGAGCGCGGCTACGACGCACAAAGCGTGGAGAGCGGCTGTATGGATCAAATCGCGTCAACCGGCATGCCGGCGAGGACGCCGGCAGCTGCGACGACAGTGGCCCCCGGCGCCTCCACGCCGGCTCCCCGCAATCCGCCCATATCCGGGGATTCGGTCGAAGCCGATGTCATTGTCTCGTCACTGAAAGCGGAACTCGCCAAGGCCAAGCTGCAAATCGAAGACGCCAAACGCCTGAAGGCCGAGGTGGCCGCCGCCAAGCGGGCGGCAAAACAGGAAGCCGAGGATGCCCTGCGCGCCGAACGCAACAAGCTTGAAGCCGACGCCAAGCGTGCGGCCGATGTACTGGCCGAAGCAAAGCGCATCAAGGAGACGCTGGACGCACAACGTCGCGAGGCCGAGCAGGAGGCCAGAAAGCGGCATCGCGAACAGGAAGCGCGCCTGAACAAGCTCCAGGCGGAAGCCGAACAGCGCCTGCATGAAGAGGAAAAACGGATGCAGGACAGCTACCGCGTCAAGGCGGAGCAACTCGAACAACTTCTGGCGGAACGCGCCAAGGCCGAGTCCACCATCAGTGAAGAGCGGCAACGCCTTCAAGCGGAATCGGCCCAGTCAAAGCGCATGCTCGAGGACATCCACAAAGCCATGGCGGCGCGCGAGACGCAGGAACTAACGTTGCGGCGGAAAAACGAAGAGGAAATCGCCGCTGAAAGGCGCAAGCTGGAGGCGGTGTTCGCCAAGAATACGGCGCTGCTGGAAATGGCGCAAAGGGAAAAGGCGGCGGCGAAAGCGGCCAAACGCGCCGCTGCAGAGGAAGCGGAAGCCATGATCGAGGAATATCGGCGCGGCCACGAAGAGCAGTATGCGGCGCAACAGCTGCAGATCCAAAAGCAGCTGAAGGTTCTCGAATCCGAACGCGCACGGTTGCAGGCGGAGATGAAGAAGGTCAATGCAACCCGGTCGGAGGCGGAAGCCCTTCTAACCACGGCGTGGGCCACCGCCGCGACAGCACGCGACCGCCAAGGCAGCGCCCGCGTCACCGGCGAGGACGCGCGCGGGCTGCAGGCGGCGGCCGACGCCGCCGATGCGCAGGCCCAGGATGCGAACCGCATACTCAACGACGCGGTGGAAACGCAGCAAAAAATCCAGACCGAGCAGGCGGCCAATCAGCATGAACTGGCGCGCGCCTACAGCCAGCAGACCGAATTGCACAAGCAGCTTCAGCGGGAACTGGACGAATGGCTGGAGGAATCAGATAAAGCGCAATCGTCCACCGTCGGCCGCGAATGGCTGAAAAACCATCATGTGCAGTCTCAACGCATCAAGGACCGTGCGGAGCAGGCACGCGTGGCCACACAGTCGCATGACGCGAGCCTGCTTTCCGAACTGGAGGCCCAGCTCGGCGACCCGGCTTGAAGCCGGCTAAGGCACGGGGCCGGCGGCGCAGGGATACTTGCGGTGCAGCGTTTCGCTGACCAGAACGTAGGCGTCCTCGTTCAGGCGCTGTGAATCTTCCTTCAGGCCCTCCATCACGGTCTGATGCACTTCTTCCAGGCTGACCTGTTGCGGGTTGATGCAGAACAGGCGGGTCGACGGATCCTTCTCCTGAATTCGGCTGACCGTCATCACCAGCCCGGCGATGTAACGCAGGCAGAACTGCTTGCCGTCCGTCGGCGAGTCGGATTGACTCGTGCAGGTCCGCAGTAACTCCTTCCCGCTCATGACGTCATCGTCGGCCGGCGCTTTCGTGGGCAACGCCGCACTTAGGGCGATCACCATTGTCGATACAAGGACGGGGAAAAGCTTCATGAAACACTCCGGCACGCTGGTGAACGAAGCCAGCGAGGATGAAGAAAAATCTGACTGTGGTCAATGAAATGTCATTTGCTAGACGTTAATTTGATTTAAGCTGCACTGCCGCAAATCAAGGGAATGCGCGTTTTGCCGTTAACCGGATCTGAGAAATTCGACCGAAATCGAGTTGTTGGATGATGTAAGTTAAATAATCGTCGTATCCCTGGAATCAACTGCTTGATTTAAGAGACCTTGCTGGCCGGGCCGGCATGATGTCAGGTTCACCCCGAAAACCGGATGACCCATGCACGCCTCTGAACCACCCTGCAATTCCCACAGGAACCCTGACGGCCATCCCCTGGGCCCGCGGCTGCCGGGCAAGCACGAATTCATCGTGCTCGCTCGCAAGGTGCTGGATAGCTTTGGCCTCCTCGCCCTGCTTGGTGCCGCGCTCCTGTTGTTCGCGGCCCATATCGGCAACGATGAATTCGATGGCGGGCAATTGATCCGCCTCTCAATCGCGACGCTGAACGTGAGCGTCCTGAGCTTCGCCTCGGCGAGACTGCTGCAGATGATCGGCAAAGCCAAGGAGGGTGGTGACGCCAGGGGCCAATGGTATGAGCTCAAGCGATCCGGCGACCTGCAGATATCCTCCGCCCCGGATCTGGCCACGCAAGGGGCGAAGTCCGAACCCCTGGCGGACGAACCGATGCCCGCAAGCGACAACGGCCGGACGGACGGCGCCGGAGGCATCCACTATACGGCCACGTGGCGAACGCACGTCCAGATTGCGGGAGCGCCGACGGACGAGCCGGGATCGGCCACTGCATTTCCCACGCTGGCATTGAACGATACACCCCGCATCCAGGACACGGATGCGGCGAGCGACATCACGACCAAGAACATCCACTGAAGCCGCGCAAGGTTCAGAGAATTTCCCACGTCGCGAAGCTCGCCGCCTGGCCCAGCCTGCGTCCGTTGTTGTCAATAACGTTCCAGATTGTTGCACCCGAAATGCGAAAGCGCCGACCGCTGGCACTGATCCGCACGCCGGTATAGTCGGAGATGAAGCCGTTGCGCTCCACTTCAGCCAAGGCGCGCCCGCGCGCTTCGCGGTTCGGGGACTCTGCGGTCAGTCGCGACGGCGTCGCGACAAACGTCGACCACGGCATTTCCCAAAGCCGCAGCGCCATCCGGTTTCCGTAATTCAACAAGGGATCCGATTCAGTACCGTGTGACACCACCACCCGCGGCGCCTCGAACAATGCCGTGGCACGCTGCAACGGCGCATTGCCGGACATGACGAGGTCGCGACCGGTCCAGTGACGAAAGCTGTCGCAAAGCCGGCCCGCCCAATCGATCAGCGGCGTGGTATCCCACGGTTCAGTCTCGTTCATAGCCACGCCGCGCCGGGTTTTGGCCTGGCGCAATCAAAATTCAACATCGAGCTTCCTCATCGGCCACGCGGAGGCGTCAAATCCAAGTGCCGGGATCCAGTCGGTAAAACAGCACAAGCTGCTCGTAAAGTGCCGGGAAGGCCTCGCGCAACCGCTGCGGCGCTTCGAAAAAGAATTCGGTGGCAACAGCGAAGAATTCCGCCGGACTTTCACCGGCGTAGGCACGCAGCGGCGCCTGCCGCCCATGCGAGCCGTGGTGATGGCGCATGAGGTCGTAGGCCTGCGACCAGACTTCCGCCCAGCGCCGGCGCGCGGTTTCGTCCGGCAGGGGCGGCGCGCCGTTCGCGATACCGCTGGCCTGGTCGAGTTGGTGGGCGAATTCGTGGTAAACAACATTGTTGCCGTCGCAGGCGTCGCGGGCGCCCTCATCGACGTCCTCCCAAGACAGAATGACCTTGCCCGATTCCCAGGATTCGCCCG
Source organism: uncultured Gammaproteobacteria bacterium (assembly GCA_964453295.1). Taxonomy (GTDB): domain Bacteria; phylum Pseudomonadota; class Gammaproteobacteria; order JAJPIJ01; family JAJPIJ01; genus CAYVOU01. Next base: position 295 of record CAYVOU010000241.1, on the reverse strand, counting down.
ACAGCGCCCGGACTTCCTCCACGTGCAGACCGGCCTCGTTGCGGTAATCGTGCCTGGAAACGAAGCCGCCCGGATACACCAGCACCGCGTCCAGTCCATCGTAGTCCGAAAAGTCCCGGTTCAGCAGCAGCACGCAGGCTTGCGCTGCGATGCTCAGGCGCATGTCATCGGTCAGTTGCAGTCCCGCGCATCCGACAATGGGCTTTTCGGCCAGGAACACCTGCATCAGGCCCACTAGACGCTGTCGCAGGCGAGGCGGCAAGCGGCGATATATCGGCAGATGCCGCGACAGCGT
>CAYVOU010000240.1:0-4175 GCA_964453295.1 uncultured Gammaproteobacteria bacterium | reverse complement strand
GACGTCGTCATTCCGTTGTCGCGGATGGGCGATTACTGCGACGGTATCGAGCGGATCAACATCGAGCTTTCGATTCGCAACAAACTGCGCCTGTGCGATGCCCTGGCGACCTTCCTGGGTGGCGACCTGCCGATGCACAGCGATGAGGCCGGTGTCGACAACGAGCAGCTTATTGGCGATCGCCGTGCCCAGGCAATGGACATGGTGGCAGCAGTGCGCACGCGCTGGCAATGGATCCTGGATCAGCTCGACATGCCGCTGGCCGAAGCGGAAACGTATTTTGAAGGGTTCGGGATCCGCACCGGCCCGCTGTGCAATGCCGCCCCGTCGCCAAGCCTTTTCCACCGATTGCAGGACTATTCGCTACGCGTATCCTGGAACACGGAACTGCGGGAGCCGCTGCAAGCGCTGTTCGATGGCGCGGTGTTCCGGCCGGCTGTGGATCGGATCCTGACGATACACAAGGAAATCCTGCGCGGCCGTGTCTTCGTGGCCCTGCACATGCATGCCGGCGACGGCAACGTGCACACGAACATCCCGGTCAATTCCGATCACTACGAGATGCTGCGGGAGGCCAACGCGGCGGTGAGCCGTATCATGGCACTGGCGCGCTCGCTGGACGGCGTGATTTCCGGCGAGCATGGTATCGGCATCACCAAGTTCGGCTTCCTGACCGACGACGAGATTGCGCCTTTCGTGGCTTACAAGCAGCGTGTCGACCCTGCCGGACATTTCAACAAGGGCAAGCTGCTGCCCGGCAGCGGCCTGGACGACGCCTACACGCCATCGTTCTCGCTGCTCGGCGCCGAATCGCTGATCATGGAGCAAAGCGACGTGGGCCGCATTGCCGAGTCGATCAAGGACTGCCTGCGCTGCGGCAAGTGCAAACCGGTCTGTTCCACCCATGTGCCGCGCGCCGATCTGCTCTATTCACCGCGCAACAAGATCCTGGCCACGTCGCTCCTGATCGAGGCTTTCCTATACGAGGAACAGACCCGCCGCGGCGTGTCGCTGCAGCACTTCGACGAGTTCGGCGATGTTGCCGATCACTGTACCGTCTGCCACAAGTGCCTGAAACCCTGCCCGGTGGACATCGACTTCGGCGACGTCTCCATCGCCATGCGCAACCTGCTGCGCCGCGAAGGCCGGCAAAAGTTCAATCCCGGCACCGCGTTGTCGATGGCCTTCCTCAACGCCACAGATCCGGCGACGATCAAGGTTCTGCGGCTGGGGATCGTCAATATCGGCTACAAGGTGCAGCGTGTCGGGCATCGCCTGGCCGCTCGCTTCGGCATGCTGCGGCGTCAACGGCGCAGCCCACCGGCCACCGTCGGCAAGCCACCTGTCCGGGCACAGGTGATCCATTTCGTGAACAAGCCGATGCCACGCAAGCTGCCCAGCCAGACGGCGCGGGCGATGCTGGACATCGAGGATCCGACGATCGTGCCGGTGATACGCAACCCGGCCGTGCCGGCGGATGACGCCGAGGCGGTGTTCTACTTTCCGGGCTGCGGCTCGGAACGCCTGTTTTCGCAGGTCGGTCTGGCAACGCAGGCGATGCTGTATCACGTCGGCACTCAGACCGTGCTGCCGCCGGGCTATCTCTGCTGCGGCTATCCTCAGACGGCCTCCGGCGACGAGAAGAAGGGCCGGCAAATCTCCACAGGCAACCAGGTCCTGTTCCATCGCGTTGCCAACACGCTCAACTACCTCGACATCCGTACGGTAATCGTTTCCTGCGGCACCTGCATGGATCAGTTGCAGAAATACGAGTTCGACAGGATTTTCCCCGGTTGCCGCCTGCTCGACATCCATGAGTACCTGATGGAAAAGGGTGTGAAGCTCGAAGGTGTCACCGGCGTGCGTTACATGTATCACGATCCCTGCCACACGCCGATGAAAACTCACCAACCGCTCAAGGTTGTGAACGAGCTTGTAAGCACGGCCGACGGAACGGCGGTGGCCCTGTCCGATCGCTGCTGCGGAGAAAGTGGCACCCTGGCCGTCACCCGCCCGGACATCTCCACCCAGGTCCGCTTCCGCAAGGAGGCGGAGATGCGCAAAGGGGCCGACGCGCTGCGCGACGGCGACAGCTTCACCGGGCAGGTCAAGGTGCTCACCTCCTGCCCGTCCTGCCTGCAGGGCCTGGCACGCTTCGACGACGATGTCGACACCCAGGCCGATTACATCGTCGTCGAAATGGCCCGCCACCTCTTGGGCGAGAACTGGGCGGCGGAGTACGTCAACCGCGCCACGAAGGGCGGCGTCGAACGCGTGCTGCTGTGAGGGTGTGTGACCCTGGTCGGTGCTGGAAGCCCGGGCCGCGGAATGAATGCAACACTGCGGGCAGGATCGACAGGAATCGTCGCTGTGCTATGTTGCGGGAATGAAATCGAAGTCTTCGCCCGACGGCCGCTGGCAATTCTGGATAGACCGCGGCGGCACCTTCACCGACATCGTCGCGCGCGATCCTCAGGGCGCGTTGCACACCCATAAGCTGCTTTCGGAAAACCCGGGGCACTACGAGGATGCCTCGCTGGCGGGCATCCGGCATCTTCTGGGCGTTGCCGGCGATGCGCCTATCCCCGCCGAGCGCATCGAGGCCGTGACCATGGGCACGACGGTGGCCACCAACGCCCTGCTCGAGCGCAAGGGAGAGCCGACGCTGCTGGTGACCACGCGCGGATTCGGCGATGCACTCAGGATCGGTTACCAGAACCGCCCGAAGATCTTCGCCCGCCAAATCGTCCTGCCCGAGGTTCTGTACGAGCAGGTGGTCGAGGTGGATGAGCGCGTGAGTGCTCGCGGCGAGATCCTGGCCGTGCCCAATCCAGCGAAGATCCGCGCGGATCTGGAGGCCATTCATGCGAAAGGCTGCCGCGCGGTCGCGATCGTCTTCATGCACGGCTACCGTTATCCGGCGCACGAGCGGCAGGTCGCCGCGATAGCCGCCGAGGTCGGATTCACCCAGGTGTCGGTCTCGCATGAAGTCAGCCCGTTGATGAAGCTGGTCAGCCGTGGCGACACCACGGTGGCCGACGCCTATCTCTCGCCCATCCTGCGCCGCTACGTCGACCGTGTTTCCGCCGAACTGGGTGGCACGCGCCTGTTCTTCATGCAGTCCAACGGCGGCCTGGCCGAGGCGCATCACTTTCGTGGCAAGGACAGCATCCTCTCCGGGCCCGCGGGCGGGGTCGTGGGCGCGGTGCAGACCGCCGTTGCGGCGGGCTTCGAGAAGCTCATCGGTTTCGACATGGGCGGGACGTCCACCGACGTGTCGCACTTTGCCGGCGAATACGAACGCACCCTGGAAACCCAGGTGGCCGGCGTGCGCATGCGCGTACCGATGCTGTCGATTCACACGGTCGCCGCCGGCGGCGGTTCCATCGTGCATTTTGACGGTAGCCGCTACCGGGTCGGCCCCGATTCGGCCGGTGCCTGGCCGGGGCCGGCCTGCTACGGCCACGGCGGACCGCTGACCATTACCGACTGCAACCTCATCATGGGCAAGCTGCAACCGCGGTACTTCCCGCGCGTGTTCGGCGCGACCGGCGATTCCCCCGTGGCGACGGACACCGTATATAAAAAATTCGCCGAACTGTCCGAAGCCATCGCCAGGGCGACGGGCTTGACGCCTACGCCGGCGGAAGTGGCGGAAGGCTTCGTGCGCATCGCCGTGGAGAACATGGCCAACGCCATCAAGAAGATCTCGGTCCAGCGCGGTTACGACGTTACCGAGTACACGCTGTGCTGCTTCGGAGGCGCGGCCGGGCAGCACGCCTGCCAGGTGGCCGATGCCCTAGGCATGGACACGATCTTCATTCATACGCTCTCGGGCGTGCTGTCCGCCTACGGCATGGGACTGGCCGATGTCACCACGATGCGTGAGCAGGCCATCGAGGCAGAACTCGCACCAACCATCGTCGAGCGACTGCGTGGGACATTGGACACGCTCGCCGCCGACGCTCGAGCCGAGCTGGCACGACAGGCGATCCCGGGCGAACGCTGCCGGACGGTCGAACGTGTTCACCTGCGCTATCAGGGCACCGACTCGTCATTGCCGGCCTATTACGCGAGCCTTGATGACATGCGCCGCCAGTTCGATACCGAGTACCGGCAGCGCTACGGCTTCCTGATGCCTGATCGCCCGCTGATCGCCGAGGCCGTCTCAGTGG
>CAYVOU010000239.1:0-4186 GCA_964453295.1 uncultured Gammaproteobacteria bacterium | reverse complement strand
TCATGCCCAAGCCGCTGGTCGGCGACAACGGCAGCGGCATGCACGTGCACCAGTCGCTGGGCAAGGGCGGCACCAACCTCTTCTCCGGCAACGGTTACGGCGGCCTGTCGGAACTGGCGCTGTACTACATCGGCGGCATCATCAAGCATGCCAAGGCCATCAATGCCTTCTCGAACTCCGGCACCAACAGCTACAAGCGTCTGGTCCCGGGATTCGAAGCACCCGTGATGCTGGCCTACTCCGCCCGCAACCGTTCCGCCTCCATCCGTATTCCCTGGGTGTCCAGCCCGAAAGGCCGCCGCATCGAGGTGCGTTTCCCGGATCCCGCCGGCAACCCGTACTTCACGTTCGCGGCCATGATGATGGCCGGCCTGGATGGCATCCAGAACAAGTTGCACCCGGGCGATCCGATGGATAAGGACCTGTACGACCTGGAGCCGGAAGAAGAGAAGGGCATTCCGAAGGTCTGCCACTCGCTGGACATGGCCCTGGAGGAACTCGACAAGGATCGAGGCTTCCTGACCAAGGGCGGCGTCTTCACCGACGACATGATCGATGCCTACATCGCACTCAAGATGCAGGAGGTCACGCGCTTCCGCATGACCACGCATCCGATCGAGTTCGACATGTACTTCAGCAGTTAAGCGTCATTCGGCTGCTCCAGCCGGAATGGGAAAGGCCCCCGAACGGGGGCCTTTCTTTTTGGTCCAAACTTGTGCACCCACAGTCCCTTCGCTATGCTCCGACCATGACGCTCCGCACCGTATTGATGGCATTGCTGTTTTTACCGCTTCTTTGCCAGGCGGATGCGACCTTGTACAAGTGGAAAGACGCACAGGGTATCGTCCATTTTTCCGATCAGCCGCAGCCGGGCGCGGAAAAGATGGAAGTGCGGGACATTCAGACGGTGCCGGCTCTTAAGGGGCCGCCGGCGGGATTACCGGATGCGAAAAAGCCTGCCGCGCCGACCAAATACGACGTCGCCATCGTCAGCCCCGCTGACGACGCCACCCTGCACGACAATACCGGCAACGTTTCCGTTCGCGTCCAGGTGACGCCAGCGCTGCGAGTTGACCTTGGCCACAAGATCCAGCTCTGGGTGGACGGGGCGCCGCACGGCGAACCCGGCGCCGCGACCCAGTTCACCCTCAACAACATCGATCGCGGCACCCATAACCTCAAAGTATCGGTCCTGGACAACAAAGGCGGAACACTCGCCAGCGCCTCGTCCGTTTTTTACCTGCATCACCATTCCATCCTCCTCGGTCCCAACGCCAAGAAACCCGCCGGCGCCGGCGGCAAATAGGCTCTTGCCGGCGGCGATCCGCCCGGCTCGTGCGCCAAACCGGCCTTGCCCGGCCACGGTGGCGTGGTCCGGATCTTGCTGTTTACCAGCATAGGTGCCGGAAGCCCCATTCGGCACCATCAATATTACATAAACAAATCAATAACATAAAAGATATAACGAGGTACGCACGGAAACAATGATGATGCACGCCGATGCTCATGCACTAAAATTGTGCGAGGACGAGAAAAAAGGTGTGATACCAGTGCGGGAAGCCCAACGCCTGCTCGACAGTCTTGCCACCGGCGTCCTGATTTTCGATCACGAACTGTGCCTGCGCGCGATCAACAGCGCCGCGGAGGCACTCCTGTCGATCAGTGCCCGCAAGGCGGCCGGCATGCGCGCCGATCAGATCCTGTCAAACGTACCAATGATGGCCGAAGCCATCGCCCGGTCGCTGGAGCATCGCGAGCCGCTGACGGAGCGAGAGATGCACATCGCCACGCCGGACAACGAGGACAACGGCCTGACGATAGATTGCACCGTGACGCCCTTGCTGGACGGACCGGCGCCCGAGGAGGTGCTGGTCGAACTGGTCAACGTCGATCGCATGCACAAGATCGTGCGGGAGGAGAACCTGCTCGCGCAACAGAGCGTGACCACCGCGTTGCTGCGAGGGATGGCGCATGAGGTGAAGAATCCGCTGGGCGGCATCCGCGGCGCGGCGCAGCTGCTGGAGCGCGAGCTGACCAGCGAGGCCCATCGTGAATACACCCGCATCATCATTGGCGAGGTGGATCGGTTGAAGAAGCTGCTGGACCGAATGCTGCTTTCGGAGTCGCTGACCCACAAGGTCCGCGTGAACATCCACGAGATCCTGGAACACGTCCGCAACCTGCTTCAAGTCGAAGCCACGGGCATTATTTTTACGCGCGACTACGATCCCAGCCTTCCCGAGGTCGACGTGGATCGCGATCAGTTGGTGCAGGCCATATTGAACATCGTGAAGAATGCCGTGCAGGCGGTGCATGACGGCGGCGAAATCATCCTGCGGACCCGCGCCGAGCGCCAGTTCACCCTGGGTGGACATCGGCACAAGGTGGTCATCCGTTGCGACATCATCGACAACGGTCAGGGGATACCGCCCGAACTGATCGGCCAGATCTTCTACCCGATGATTACCGGACGCCCGGAAGGCACGGGGCTGGGCCTAGCCATCGCCCATTCCCTGGTTCACAGACAGGGCGGCATGATCGAGTGCAACAGCCGCCCGGGACGAACTCAATTTTGCGTGATATTACCGGCGGCATCAGATGAATAAAGTCAATGAAGTGTGGGTGGTCGATGACGACCGCTCGATCCGATGGGTATTGGAGAAGGCGCTGACACAGGCCGGTATGCGGGTGGTGAGTTTCGAGACCGCTGACCCGGTCATGCGCAAGCTCGAAACAGCGATGCCGGACGCCATCTTCGCCGACATACGCATGCCGGGGACCGACGGCCTGACCTTGCTGGATCACGTCAAGTCACATTTCCCGGAGCTGCCGGTCATCATCATGACGGCCTATGCGGATCTGGATCGCGCGGTGGCGGCCTTCCAGGGGGGCGCCTTCGAATATCTGCCCAAGCCCTTCGACATCGACGACGCCATCACCATCGTGCAACGCGCGGTGCGCCGCCATGCCGCGGCTAACGGTGCCGTCAGCTCGATCGATGCATTGCCGAATTCAACGGAAATGATAGGCGCGGCACCGGCGATGCAGGAGGTATTCCGGGCCATCGGCCGCCTGTCGCGATCCCACATGACGGTGCTGATAACGGGTGAGTCCGGCACCGGCAAGGAACTGGTAGCGCGTGCCCTGCAACGCCACAGCCCGAGGGCGGGCAAGCCGTTCATCGCGCTCAACACGGCCGCTATTCCGCGCGAGTTGCTGGAATCCGAACTGTTTGGCCATGAACGCGGCGCCTTTACCGGTGCCACCGGCCAGCGCATCGGCCGGTTCGAGCAGGCCCACGGCGGCACACTTTTTCTGGACGAGATCGGCGACATGCCGGCGGAACTGCAGACGCGGCTGCTGCGGGTGCTGGCCGACGGCGAGTTCTATCGCATCGGCGGCCATACGCCGATACGGGTCGATGTCCGGGTGATCGCCGCCACCCACCAGGATCTTAACGAGCGTGTGAAAGCGGGACAATTCCGCGAAGACCTGTTCCACCGGCTCAACGTCATCCACCTGCACATCCCGCCGCTGCGCGAGCGTACCGAGGACATCCGACCGCTGGCGGCGCACTTCCTGAACCTGGTCGCCAGCGAACTGGACGTCGAACCAAAGGTACTGCAATCCGACGCAGTCGAGGTATTCGAGAGTTACGACTGGCCCGGCAACGTCCGTCAGCTCGAAAACGTCTGCCGCTGGATCACCGTCATGGCGGCGGCACGAGAGGTACACAAGGAGGACCTGCCGCCGGAACTGCGGGCCACCGGCCGCAGCAACGGCGGCGACGGCGACTGGGAGGATGTACTCAATTCCTGGGCCGACCACTGTCTGGCCCGCGGCGAATCAGAAATCCTGGCGCGGGCGGTGCCCAGCTTCGAGCGGATCCTTATCAATGCCGCCCTGCGCAAGACCGGAGGGCGGCGTCAGGAAGCGGCGAAACTGCTGGGCTGGGGACGCAATACGTTGACGCGTAAGATCAAGGACCTGGGCATGGATGCCTGAAGCCCGCTCACGCGCTTCGCAGCCATTCGGCGACGTCCGCCGCAAAGTACGTCAGTACGGCGTCGGCACCGGCGCGTTTCATGCCAAGCAGTGATTCCAGCACCACGGCGCGTTCGTCCAGCCATCCCGCCTGTGAAGCCGCCTTCAGCATCGCGTACTCGCCGCTGACCTGGTAGACGAA
>CAYVOU010000238.1:0-4188 GCA_964453295.1 uncultured Gammaproteobacteria bacterium | reverse complement strand
CAGTCGTAATCTGATAAGTCCAGGATGGACTAATTCAGAGCGTCCTTAGTTGAAATCCCGCTGCTGCACGACCATGTCCTCGACCATCTCCTCGCAATCGTGCTCGGTCAGGCCCAGGTACTCCAGCACGAGCCCACCCATCCGTTGCCACTCGGGTTCCGGCCGCTGCCGATAGACGTCGTTGGCATGCGTGGCAACTTTTAAAATGGCGAGCAGGGAAGCCAGAGGCGAACGGTGCGTCAATGCGGGCTGCAGGACCGTGTCGACCTCGTGGTGATACCTGACCGCTTCCCGGACCACCTGCGGAAGGTTCCAGCTTCGCGTCACCAGGTAGCCGACGACCGCGTGGTTGGTCTGGATGTAGCCGTCCTCCACCTCAGTGAAGGTCTGATCCACCGCGGCGTTGGCCTCGGCGAGAATGGCGGAATACTTGTGATGTTTCTGGGCAATAACCGGAATGCCGCAGTCATGGAACAACCCGATAGTGTAGGCCTCGTCGGGCGTGCTGAGCGCGACCCTTTTGGCCACCCAGGCGCAGTGCTTGGCGACATCCGTCGCCGTGTCCCAGAACCGCTCCATCGACAGGCCCGGCACCTTGTTGAAGGTCCGGCGGATCTCTATCGCGGCAATAATATGCATGGTCGGCGTCAACCCCAGGTAACTGACGGCCTGCGGGATCGACACGATCTTGGTCGGCAGGGAGAACTGGGCCGAATTCACCACCTTGAGCACGGCCGCGGACAACGCCAGATCGTTGCGAATGGCTTTGGCGATATTCAGGAGGTTGGGTTCTTTCGCCTGAATTTCGCGCTGAGCGACGATGAGCGCTTCAGGCTGCGGCGGAATCTTCAAGTCCTCAACCGAAAGCTCAATGACAGATTGACCGCGCGCGGACATGGAAACATCTCCTTATTTTTATTGCGGAACGTTGTGCGTAGCGGCACCCGCGGCGAAAACTTGAGGCCGTACCCGGCCGATTTGGGGACGAATTCGGCGTCGGCTCAGAGTTTGCGTTCCCAGAAAGCCATGGGTGCCGGTGAGTCGTCGAATCCCAAACTACGATACAGATTCTTAGCCCGCTCGTTGTCGATGCGCACTTCCAGGGTGACGCCGGAACATCCCCGCGCCCTCGCCGTTTCGATGACCGCCTCCAGCAGCTGCCGGCCGATACCCTGGTCGCGGCAACCTGGGAGAACGGCGAGGTCATGGACGTTCAACCGCGGTTTGGCGGTAAAGGTGGAAAACCCGTAAAAGCACACGGCGATCCCGACGGCTTCGCGCCCGCAAAACGCGAGCAGCACCAGACTGCCGGGATGCGCTTTCAGTCCCGCGACAAGTTTCGACTTGACCGCCTCGGGCAACGGTTCCCCGCCCCCCATCGGGTCCCTTGCGTAGGCGTCGACACAGGCCACCACGGCGGCGGCATGCATCGGGTCGTCCAGATTGCCCTCAACAATTTCGACCTGCTTGTTTTCTGTCATAACTGTTCGTTCGACTGTCTTAGTCCCCGGTGGTGGTAGTTGTACCTTCGGGCGGGGCCACGGCGCGCACGTTGGAACTGGCGCTGGCACCGGCATCGCTGCCGTGCTTGCCAGTCTGCATATTGACCTGCCATTCGGAATGCGCGCCGCCGTCGTCACCGGCAGGCGCCGTTACCACCTCGTCCCTTCCGCTTTCACGTCCCGAAAACAAAATAAGCGCGAACAAGATGGCGGCAAGCACGGCAACCGCCATCACCATGCCGGTTTGTCTTTTCATCGTGTCATGGGCCTCGCTCTCAGTACGTGAACATTTGGCAAATAGAACCGCGGCATTGTAAACGGCGTCGACCATCCCACGAAGTGGCTCAGATAACACGCCGGGCCGACTACCCGCCAGGGCCGCCGCGATCCCGCTGCGGCTCATCGCCCTCTGCTGCCGGCGCGGATACGGCCCGTGGATGATGCCGGGACGGATGGTTGTCGACGGCGGACCCCGCGATGATGTCGGCATCAGTCATGCTTTCGACCTCCGTCCTGGCCCGCCCCGCCTGCTTGGCGCGGTACAAGGCCCTGTCGGCGGCGTTGAACAGGCCTTCCGGAGTGTGCTGCGATCCCGGCAGCACCGAACTGACGCCGATCGACACGGTGATCCTGCCCTTCGGACTACCCTCGTGCTCGATTGAGGCTTCCGCCAGCGCGCGGTGTACGCTGTCCGCGACCTGGACCGCGCCGCTGAGCGCTGTATCCGGCAACAGCATGACGAACTCCTCACCGCCGTAACGGCCGGCGAGATCCGACGGCCGTTTTGCGGCCTGGCCGATGAGGTCCGCGACGCGGGTTAGGCAGGAATCACCAAGTAGATGACCGTAAGTGTCGTTGTACCGCTTGAAATAGTCGATATCAATGACCAACATCGAAATCGCCGTCCCGGTCCGTCTCGCCGCCAGCCATTCCCTGGCAATGGTTTCGCGCAGCTGCGCCCGGTTCGCCAGGCCGGTGAGCGGGTCGCTGCCGGCAATCACCCTCAGCGTCGCTTCCATGCGTTTGCGTTCGCCGATGAGGGCGGCAATGGGAAACGTCGTGGCAATGGCGACCAGTAGAAAGATTTGCAGCACCAGCACCTGTTCCCTGGGGGTCGAATGCGGTATCAGCACGAAGGGGCCGTGCCCCAGCAAGGTAAAAACGATGGTCAGAAATGACACGCCGAGCAATCCCAGCGCAGCCCCGGAAAACTCTGTGGCAAACGCGACGTAGGTCACGCCGGAGAAGATCAGGAACAGCAGCGGGTAGCGCGATTGCGACAGGACCACGATGCTCAGGATCATGAGGATCACCAGGGCGGTCAATGTCGCCCGGCGCCGCGACTCCGAGAACAGGTCGCGAACACCGTCCCGCACCAGGATCAGGGCGGGCGGCGTGACGATCGCCAGCCCCATGGCGTCGCCCATGAACCACTCGGCAAACACCTTGGTGGGACTGGCGCCGGACAGCCAGGTCATGCATGCGGCCGCCGCGATGCCGGAGATCACCGGCGCGACGATGCATACGTGGATCGCGAACGACAGCAGCACGCGGGGCGATTCGAGCCGCCGCCAGTCGCCCGGTGTGTTGCTTTCCATCAGCAGCAGCGCCGCCAGGATCTCCAGGGTGTTACAGGCCGACAAGGCCGTCGCGATGGAAATATTGTCCCCGGTCAAAAGGTCCGCGAGGACATTTGCGGCAAAGGCCAGAACCAGGTGGCGAAAATAGGCGCGGCGCCCCGCCATCATCAAAATGGCGAGCATGACTGCATTCGCCGGCCACAAGGCGGCGATCCGGCCTCCCAGCCGGGTCAGTTCGATGCCGCCCCAGGCGGCCAGGCCGAACACCAGCGCCGCGAACAGCGCGCGCATCCATGGCGAGTCCAGGCCGGTCTCGCGCCAACCGGCACCCTGGCGAAGTTTTGCTAGAAGCACCAAGCCTCCTTCCTGGATAGCATATAAACAACTTAGCAATTGTTGTTCCGCATTTGCCGTTCGCCCACCGCTATCGCGCGAACCGTCGCCGCCGAAGGGCCCACCGGCAACCGCAGGCACATTGCCACCCGATACCGACGAAGGAACGCGGCGCCTGCCGCCGGCACCGGCGGCAAGCTTGCTAGAATGCACGCATGGCAAATCACCGGTTGAGCGGTTTTGAGCAGCGGCTGCTGGCAGAGGCGCTACGCCACCAGGAAGAGGCGGGGGGACGGCCTGTCGGTGCCAGCGCCGCGGAACTGGCTGCCATCAACCTCGCCGGGGGTTTCGAGGAACGCATCCTCTGCCGGGCCGCGGCCATTGCCGGTGACAACGGTCTTGACCTCGCCCTGTTGCGCTTCCAGCGTCACCGCCGCTATGCCTTCCTGCTGATTCTTGCCCTCGGTCTGTGCATCGGCGGTGGTGCCGCGCACGGTGTGCTGCAACCCGATCGCGCCGGCCTCCTGAACTTTTACTGGGCTTTCGTGGCGTTACTGGGATTCAACGCGCTCATGCTCACTCTTTGGGCGCTGGCTCTGGTATTTCAGCCCCGCACGCCGCCCTCAACCCCGCTGACGGCGCTGCTGCAGGGCGCGCTCCGGCTGCTTCCCGCCGCCGGCACGTCACCGGCCAATGCCGGCGCGGTCGTCGCCGCGTGGACGCAGACGCTTGCGCGCGGTGGACTCGGACGCTGGGGGATCAGCACCCTGATC
>CAYVOU010000237.1:1867-4192 GCA_964453295.1 uncultured Gammaproteobacteria bacterium | reverse complement strand
CTCGGTTATCCGTATACGGAAGCGGAGCTCACCCTGCTGATGGCCCACGACAGCGACCCCTTCAATCGCTGGGAAGCCGGCCAGCGACTCGCCGGCCGCATCCTGCTGCGCGGGATCGACGCCGTTCGAGAAGGGCGCCCCGCTGACGACAGCTGGGTGCCGTCGGCATACGTGGATGCCGTCGGCGCGTTGCTCGCCAGCGCCTTCGCGGCCGACGGCGATCCCGCCTTGGTCGCCGAGGCGCTGATACTGCCCTCGGAAACGGTGCTGGCCGAGGCGATGGACATTGCCGATCCCGATGCCATCCACGTGGCGCGGCGTCACCTTCGCCGCCATCTCGCGACCTGTCTGCGCGAGGCATTTTTCGACGCTTATCAGCGCCTGACCACCGACGCGGGATACGTCCCGGACGGCGCACAGGCGGGGGCACGGGCGCTGCGCAACCAATGCCTGTCCTACCTGGCCGAGCTCGCCCCGCAGGACGCGGACGCGCTGGCGCTGCTACAGGCGCAATTCGAAGGCGCCGACAACATGACAGACAGCATGGCCGCGCTGTCGGCGCTGGCGAACCTGGCGCATACCGCCGGCGCGGCGGCGCTGGACACGTTCTACGAACGCTGGAAGGACGAACCACTGGTGATCGACAAATGGTTCGGTGTGCAGGCCACGTCGAAGCTGCCGGACACGGTGGCACGCGTGCGCGCACTGCTCAAGCATCCCGGTTTCGACATCCGCAATCCCAACAAGGTCTATTCGCTGGTGCGCGGCTTCTGCGCCGCGAACCTGAAGTATTTCCATAGCGCGGACGGCAGCGGCTACGCGCTGGCCGCCGACGTGATCCTGGAGATTGATGCGATCAATCCACAGGTTGCCAGCCGCATCGCCCGCTGTTTCGACCGCTGGCGGCGTGTCGACACTGCCCGCCAGGCACTGGCACGCCGCCAGCTCGAACGCGTTCTCGGCCGCGACGGGCTCTCCGCCGACGTGCAGGAAGTGGTCGGCCGGGCCCTCGAAGCCTGAAGGACGCGCAGGTCCGCGTTATCGGCAACGGTCTAGCGTCATGTCAGCATTCGACTTCGATGCACCGCCGGATCGCCGGGGCGGCGACAGCCTCAAGTGGGCGAAGTACCGCGACCGCGACATCCTCCCGATGTGGGTCGCCGACATGGACTTCGTGTCGCCGCCCGCCGTCATGCAGGCGCTGCACGCGCGCGTCGACCATGGCGTGTTCGGCTACGGGGCGCCGCCCGCGTCGCTGACCGAAGCCCTGATTGAATACCTGCAACGCGCGCACAACTGGAAGATCGACGCTGGCTGGATCATCTGGCTGCCCGGCCTGGTCACTGGCCTGAACGTCGTTTGCCGTGCCGTGGGCGATTGCGGTGACGGCGTGTTGACGGGCACGCCTATCTATCCGCCCTTCCTCTCGGCACCGGTAAATTCCGAGCGTGAAACCATCGAGGTCCCGCTCGTCCTGGACGGGCAGCGCTGGCGTTGGGACCTGGACCGGGCCCAGGCCGAGATCACGCCGCGCAGTCGTTTGTTGCTTCTCTGCAATCCGCACAACCCGATGGGCCGCGCCTTCGACGAAGCGGAGCTGATGGAACTTGCGCGCTTCGCCGAGCGCAACAACCTGATCGTCTGTGCCGACGAGATCCATTCGGACCTGGTGTTGGATCCTGCCTGCCGGCACCTGCCGTTTGCAGGCTTGAGCGAGGAGATCGCCCGGCGTACCGTCACCCTGATGGCGCCGTCCAAAACCTTCAACATTGCCGGACTGGGTTGCGCCTTCGCGGTCGTGCCGGATGCCACCCTGCGCAAGCGCCTGCGGGCGGCAATGAATGGCATCGTCCCCTATGTCAACCTGCTTGGATTTGTGGCGGCGGAAGCCGCCTACCGTGAAGGCGAACCCTGGCGGCAGGCGCTTATCGCCTACCTGCGCACCAACGCGCAGGCCGTGGCCGGGGCCGTCGCCGACATGCCCGGCTTGAGCACGACGCCGGTGGAAGCCACCTATCTCGCCTGGATCGACGCTCGCGCGCTGGGCCGCAAAAACGTGCACGCCTTATTCGAGCAGGCCGGTGTGGGATTGTCCGATGGCGCCGACTTCGCGGCGCCGGGCTACGTGAGGCTCAACTTCGGCTGTCCGCGCGCAAGGCTGATGGACGCGTTGGCACGCATGCGGCTTGCCGTGGAGTCCATCGCCTGAGAACAACCCTTGCAGCGGCGACCTGACGTCAGGGCCGGGCGGCCGCCGCATCCCGGGCGCAGCGATCCCGTACGTCGGTGGCCTCCTTCAACATGGCACGCTTTTTATCCGGCAAC
>CAYVOU010000237.1:0-1857 GCA_964453295.1 uncultured Gammaproteobacteria bacterium | reverse complement strand
CCGCCCACGAACAGCTCGAAGCGATCGCAGATCGCCGGATCGTCCGCGTTCTTGGTGACGAGCGCGATGTAGTCATCGAAGCTCAGTTGCAGGCTGAGCCTTTGGTTGACGCAGGTACAAAAGCGCCTTTCGCCGAACGCGTTCATGCAGGCCGCCAGCCTCGCATCCGAATCCGCCTTCAGCGCCGCGAGCGTATCGAGTGCCTTGAAACCCGGCTCCAGATCCTGATACCGCAGGGCAGGCGCCGACGCGGACGGGGTCGACCCGGCGCCGTCGTCCGCAACGGCCGGACTTACCGCAATAGTCAATAACAATAACAGCCAGCGTGCCATCGGCCCTCCACGGTCGTCGGACAGTATGACGCGCTCGGAAACATCGGCAAGCGGTTTTGCCTCCCGCTCAAATCGTGTTCGGAGGGACCGGGTTGGGGCGTGGCGGGGCTATGCCGAGGAGCCGCGGTAAGTCGATACTGCCACCCTGGTCGAAGGGAATGACCAGGGTGCCGTTGCCCAGCCTCGCGTCGCCGCGGATGCGGTAACTTGCCGCCAGCGTGCCGTTGCGCAGGATCTCGTGCAGCTGCCGGATCAGCGCTTGTATCGAGGCGACAGCCTGCATGTCGACGACCGTATCCGCCAGCCCGGGCAGGGTGACCGGATGATCGTTGTGGCCGTGGACGATTTGCTGGCCGTTCACCTCGATACGATAGTGGAGTTCGCGCAGGGGGATGGCCGCAAGGTTTGGATTGTGCACGAGCAGCCTGACCGCGAAGGTCTGCGTGTCGGGATTCAGATCGACGATGCGGAGATCGTAAAGCGACACCGTCGGCGGCTGCAGGTCCGGCGGCAAAGCGTGCGCGGCGGCGCTGACCGCCAGCAACAGCATCAGGAATGTCAACCGGATTGTCCGCATATCCCCTCCGTTCCACACACCCTGTCGATCGGCAGGACAGGACTCATCGTCTGTCGGAAAGCCAGCAGGCTTTGCCCGGATGCGCCGAGAAGACCACGCGAACCCGTTGCGGCATCTCCAAAGGCGGAGATTGGCATGAAACGACTGAACAAAGGGTGAATCACGTGCCGGCGCGGCCGGTGCCACATTTGCTGAAACCTTGATCGGGATCACGATTTCGGACCGGAGCGGTCCTAACCTGTATCTGATGGGATCAAAAGGGGGATTGCCATGAGCTCAGTCATGCGGGAACTGCTGACCACCGACGTCGGACTGATGAGCCTGAGCGTGGTCGCAGGTGTGGTCATAATCGGCGGCTACCTGTTCTGGATATTTCTGCGCAATTCGCGCTGAACGAAACACCGTCAGGACGCTGAGCGACAGGGACCCGGCTCGCAGAGCGGCGGGCGTCTTTTGCGCGCGGCACTCAACTGGTTATACGTCACCCAGCCGATTGTCAGCAGGACGGTCCGTCAACAGCGTCCGCGCATTCGCTGCAATCGCGAATGCGCGGACGAACCGTCATTGCATATGCTGACCGCCGTTGCTGGCGATATTGGCACCGCAGACGAAGGCCGCCTCGTCCGATACCAGGTAGGCGACAAGACCGGCTACTTCCTCCGGCAGGCCCAGGCGTCCAATGGGGATCTGCGGAATAATCTTGGAATCCAGCACTTCCTTCGGGATCGCGGTCACCATCTTCGTGCCGATGTAGCCAGGCGAGATGGTGTTGACCGTGACGCCTTTCTTCGCCACTTCCAGTTGCAGCGCCTTGGTAAAGCCGTGCATGCCGGCCTTGGCGGCGGAATAGTTCGTCTGCCCGAAAGCGCCCTTTGAGCCGTTTACCGAGGAAATGTTGATGACCCGTCCCCAGCCGCGCTCGACCATGCCGTCGCAGACCTGCTTGGT
>CAYVOU010000236.1:0-4199 GCA_964453295.1 uncultured Gammaproteobacteria bacterium | reverse complement strand
AAATTCCGACTGGCGGGGGCCGTAGCGGTGCTGTGCGCCCACCGGACAGGCCCGTCGCGCCCGGCAACTGAACTGGACGCACTCTTCGCCCGCCACCGAGTCGAGATGTTTCAGGCAGGCGACGGCATCGTAATCACCGGGCACCAGCGCATCGACGGGACAGGAGGAAAGGCAGGGTTTATCCGCGCAGGCCTCGCAGGGGCTGGGACGGGGATCGGGTGGCGGCAAAGCCAGTTTATCGCGTAGCGCCAGGGCGCCGCGGTAGGCATGCCACAACCCCCAGTCTGGATGAATGAGCAGGCCGATCGCAGAGCCATGCAGCGACTCCGCTTTTTTGGCCCAGCGCAGGAAAGGCAGGCGCGGCGACTCGCCGACGAAAGGATAGAAGGCCGTCCCGCCCGTCCTTTCGGCCAGTCGATCGATCAGTCGCCGGGACCACCGATCCAATGGATCGGGCCTGCCGTCGCCGGCCTCGGGCGAGGCTTCGAACAGGGGCCATTGATGGTTGCCGGCAAAGCCGAGCAGGATCAGCGTTCCGGTCGCGGCGCCGTCGTTCAGCGGTGGTACGTCATCGTCCGGACCGGGGTGGAATGCACCGCGTAGTGCCAATCCGTTGGCACGAACCCATTCGTCGATGACGTCTAGCGCGGGAGCGTCCATGCGCCATTGTCACCGTTCGCCAGCGGCACCGTCCAATCGAAAATACGTGCGGCGAAATTGACGTAGCGAAAGTGAGTCAGGCGCTTGCGCCGGCGGGCTGCAGCTTTGGAAACACCCGGTAAAAATTCGCGGTGGTCCGGCGTGCCACCGTTTCGTAGTCGACACCTTTGAGCTCCGCCAGGAACTCGGCAACCTTGCGCACGTAAGCCGGCTGGTTTTCCTTGCCGCGGTAAGGCACCGGCGCGAGATACGGCGAGTCGGTTTCGACCAGGATGGATTCCAGCGGCAACCGACGTGCGACATCCTGCAAAGGCGCCGCGTTCTTGAAAGTGACGATGCCGGAAAAGGAAATCACGAAGCCGAGAGAAATCGCTTTAACTGCGGTGTCATAATCGTCTACAAAACAGTGCATTATCCCACCAACTTCATTCGCTTTCTCATCTTCGAGTATGGCCAGCACGTCGGCCTTGGCCTCGCGGCTGTGAATGATGAGCGGCTTGCCGCAGGCGCGCGCGCAGGCAATATGGCGCCGGAATCGTTCCTTCTGCCACTCGAGATCGCCGCTGCTGCGATAGTAATCGAGGCCGGTCTCGCCGATGGCCACCACGCTCTCATCGTGAGCATAGGCCAACAGCGTGTCGATCCCGGGCTCCTCGGAAAGCACCGTGTTGGGGTGAATGCCAAAGGAGGCGGAGACATTGTCGTAACGGCGGGCCATGCCGAGCACCTTGGGAAACGACTCGATGTCGACACTTACGCACAGCATGTGTTCGACACCTTGTTCCGCCGCGCCGGCCAGTATCGCGCCCACGGCTTCAGGCGGCTTGCCCTCGGTAATCAGGGGAATATGGCAGTGGGAATCAACGAGCATTGCGGTCATGAAGATCGCGGCGACCGGCGGGGGGTGCCCCGGCGGCTTCCGTTACATCGTATGAGTCTGGCGATCGGATTTCAGAACCCCGGCAAGCAGGGTTTCGATCTTGTGTCGGGTGCTGCCCTTGTCGAGCTCGCTGAACTGCACGCCGATACCGGCGGTTTTGTTGCCCTGGGCACCCTTGGGCGTGATCCATACGACGCGGCCGGCCACGGGCAGCCGATCCTTGCTGTCCGGCAACGTCAACAACATGAAAACTTCATCGCCCAGACGGTAGGCGCTGGTGGTCGGTACGAACAAGCCGCCATTCTTGATGAACGGCATGTAGGCGGCGTAAAGCGCTCCCTTTTCACGAATGGTCAGGGACAGGATGCCTTTGCGGGGATTGTTCGCCGCTTCGTTCATCAGTCGGTAACCCAGTCCAAAGTGAAGTCCTCCAGCAGGTCCTGCTCCCGAAGATTGGAACCCGCGCCCAACAGGCGCTGGCCTTCGGCCAAGCGGTCGTTCGCTGCGAAAATTCTACGTAAGTCTAAACCTTTCGCCAGTTCGTTCAAGTTTTGCCGCAGGTCGGCGTTGACCAAGGCCGCCGGCTCGCGCTGGCTCTTGATACGTGCCAAATCGAGCAACAGCAGGTTCAACGTCCGGTAGATGCGGCCGGCGCCGGTCCTGGTCCACTGCGCCGCCACGGTCACCGGCTCGGCCCTGCCGGACCTCAGGTCTCGAAGGGCCTCCAGCACTGGCTGCCGGCCGGCGTATTCGCCGCCGTTGACAAGATCGACCGCGGCCAGCGGGCGGTTGCCGGCAATGGCCATCAGCGTATCGAGGTCGTAATCGCCCTCCAGCGCCGTCGCCAGCCATTCCCGTGCCGTCGCATCGTCGGTCGCGAACCGCAGCAGCTGGCAACGGCTGCGTATGGTGGCCGGCAACCTGACCGGTTGATCGGCCACCAGCAAGATCAACGTATCCGGCGGCGGCTCCTCCAACGTTTTCAACAGGCTGTTCGCCGCGTTGCGGTTCATGGCCTCCGCCGGATCGATGACCGCGACCCGTATACCGCTGAAATGGCTTTTCAGGTTCACGAAATCGAGCAGGTCGCGGATCTGATCGATCTTGATGGCCTTGCCCTGTTCTTCGGGCCTGACCAGGCGCAGATCCGGATGGTTGCCCGCCGTGGTGAGCTGGCAGGCCGCACAGGCGCCGCAGGCGGACCCGTCCGGCGCCGGCGAACTACACAGCAGGCCGACCGCGAGACGGGCGGCAAACTGCGACTTGCCGAGGCCGGCCGGCCCGCCCAGCAACAGGGCGTGCGGCAGCCGCCCCCGCATGCGCATCTGCTGCAGACCGTCCCACTGCTGGCGCTGCCAGGGATAAATCGCGTTCATGACAACACGTCGGCGATGGCCGACTCGATCGCGCCGGCAACCATTTCCAGCGGGCCGGCCGCGTCGATGATGCGAAAACGCGCCGGGTCCGCTTTCGCGCGATCGAGGTAGACACCGCGCACCCTTTCGAAAAAGGCCACGGTTTCATTTTCGAATCGATCGGCCGCACCACGCTTGCTCGATCGGGCCAGCGCGGGTTCGACCGCCATGTCGAGCAACAGCGTCAGGTCCGGCCTGAGCGTACCCTGGACGAAGGTCTCCAGCACGGCGATGCGACCGCGATCCAGGCCGCGGCCACCGCCCTGATAAGCATAGGTCGCGTCAGTGAAACGATCGCAGACCACGTCGCTGCCGCGCGCCAGCGCCGGCCGGATCAAGCTGGCGATATGCTCGGCCCGCGCCGCGAACATCATCAGCAGTTCGGTATCGGCGTGCATGCCATGATGTCGATTGTCCAGGAGCACACCGCGGAGCTGCTCGCCTATTTCGGTGCCGCCGGGCTCCCGCGTCGGCACCACTTCCCGTCCGTGGGCACGCAACACCTCCGCCACCCTGGCCAGCTGCGTGCTCTTGCCCACGCCTTCAATTCCTTCAAGTGTGATGAACAAACCGCGGGCGGGGCCGGCGCGTTTCACCGCGTCGCCCTGCGTTTGAGCTGATATTCCGCCACCGCCTTGTTGTGCTGAGCCAGGGTTTCGGAAAAGACGTGGCTGCCGTCGCCCCTGGAGACGAAATACAGCGCCTTGCCACCGGCCGGATGCAGGGCGGCGACAATGGATGCGCGCCCGGGCATGGCAATGGGCGTTGGCGGCAGGCCGGCATGTACGTAAGTGTTGTACGGCGTGTCGTGTTCGAGATCCCGGCGTCGCAGGTCCCCGTCAAAGGACGCCCCCATGCCGTAAATGACGGTCGGATCGGTTTGCAGTTTCATGCCTATTTTCAGGCGCCTGACGAACACGCCGGCAATCTCCGGCCGTTCGCGTGGCAGTCCGGTTTCCTTTTCGATCAGCGAGGCCATGATCAACGCATCGTACGGCGAGCGATACGGGAGATCCGGCGCACGCTGCGGCCAAAGCTCGGCCAGGACCCTGGCCATGCGGCGATAGGCACGCTTGAGCAGTTCGACATCGCTGGTATGCAGTGTGACATGGTAGGTGTCGGGGAAGAACCGGCCTTCCGGATTTTCGCCCGGGTGGCCGATGCGCTGCATCAGCGTGGCGTCGTCCATACCTTTCAGCGTGGCATCGATGGCCGGGTTGCCTTCCACCGCGGCGCGGACCTCG
>CAYVOU010000235.1:0-4199 GCA_964453295.1 uncultured Gammaproteobacteria bacterium | reverse complement strand
TCGTCCTCGACCATGATTTCGGCTGCGCGCGGCCTGGCGTTGTAGGTCGAACTCATCACGAAACCGTACGCACCCGCCGAACCAACCGCCAGCAGATCACCTTCCTGCAACGACAATAACCTGCCGTGACCGAGAAAATCGGCGGACTCACAAACCGGTCCGACAATATCGTAGGCCCGTCGTTCGCCCCCCCCGTCTTCCCTGACCGGCAGGATATCGTGCCATGCCTCGTAAAGCGCGGGCCGGATGAGATCGGTCATCGCGGCGTCGACGATGGCGAAATTCCGGTCGGCGGTGCATTTGAGGTACTCGACCCGGGTCAGCAGCACACCGGCATTACCGACGATCGCCCGACCCGGTTCAAGCACCAGTTCATATTGACGCCCCGTCAGCAGTTTCTTCATGGTTGCAGCGTAATCCTCCACGGCCGGGGGGGATTCATCCCGGTAGCGGATGCCCAGCCCGCCGCCGATATCCAGGTGCGTGATCTCGATGCCGGCATCGACCAGGCGATCGACCAGCGCCAGCAGCCTCTGCACCGCATCAGCAAAGGGCTGCACCTGCGTAAGCTGCGATCCGATGTGGCAACCCGCACCGACCACCTTGATGTGCGACATGGCCTGGGCGCTTTCGTAGACCCGCATGGCCTCGTCCATGGCGATCCCGAACTTGTTCTCCTTCATGCCGGTCGCGATATACGGGTGTGTTTCGGCGTCGACGTCGGGATTGACGCGGATGGACACCGGCGCGACCGTGCCGAGCTCGCCGGCGACCGCGTTCAGCCGCCGCAGTTCGCCCTCGGATTCAACGTTGAAGCAGCGGATCCCGACTTCCAGTGCCCGACGCATCTCGTCGGCGCGCTTGCCGACGCCGGCGAAAACCACCTTCGCGGGGTCGCCGCCGGCACGCAGCACCCGTTCCAGTTCCCCCACCGAGACAATGTCAAACCCGGAACCCAGCCGCGCCAGCACGTTGAGCACGCCCAGGCTGGAATTCGCCTTCACCGCGTAGCAAATCAGGTGCGGCAGGCCGGCAAACGCGCCGTCGAACGCACGCCACCGGTCTTCGATGGCGCGGCGCGAATAGACGTAGGCGGGAGTCCCGAAATGGCGGGCAATTTCGCTCAGCGCGACCCCGTCGGCATGCAGCTGCCGCTCGCGATAGACAAAATGCGTCATGATTTTTTAGGAAACGGCAGTGGGGCTGGAGGCGGCGGCTTTCTGGCCCGGCAGGTAGAGATCACCTTTCTGGCCGCACCCGGCCGCGGCCAGCGCAAGCGCGGCAATTAAAATAATTCGGCTCCAGGTCCTGCGGCGCATCCCATCCAGCCTTTCCAAGGTCAAATTGTTCGTTGTTAACTGCTTTTATTCACTACCATGATAAAGTGACGGCTCGTCAATTCCTACCTGTCTTTAGCTGCGCCCGACATGTCCGTTTCCGAAACTCCCGCACCCGCGGTCGTCGTCCCCGCACCCGGCCCTCATTCCGCCACCGTCATCTGGCTACACGGCCTCGGCGCCGACGGCCACGACTTCGAGCCCATCGTCCCCGAACTCGGGCTGCCGGCGGGGCACGGGATCCGTTTCGTGTTTCCCCATGCGCCGCAACGACCCGTGACGATCAACGGCGGCATGGTCATGCGTGCCTGGTACGACGTCGCCTCGCCGGACCTGACACAGCGCGAGGACGAGTCCGGGATACGTCATTCCGCCGAGCATATCGGGCGCTTCATCGCGGCTGAACTTGCGCAGGGCATCGCATCCAGTCGCATCGTACTCGCGGGCTTTTCGCAAGGCGGCGCCATCGCGCTGTTCGCCGGCCTGCGTTACGCCGAGCCGCTGGCGGGCATCCTGGCGCTGTCCACCTACCTGCCGGCACCGTCACGGCTGTCCGGTGAAGCCAGCGCCGCCAACCGGACCACCCCCATCCTGATGGCACACGGCCTGGTTGACCCGATTATTCCGGTATTCCAGGGGGAGAATTCCGCCCGGTTGCTGCAGCAGCAATCCTATACGGTGGAATGGAAAACCTACCCGATGCCACACGCCGTCTGCGCCGCCGAGTTCGGCGATATCGGCCAGTGGCTGCGGCAGCGGCTGCCTTAGTCGCGCCGCAGGCGCGGACCTGCGGGTCAGCGCCTGCCGCTGCTGCGGCTGGGCCCCGAACGCCGCCGGGGCGGCCCACCGCCGTCGCGATGGCGCCTGCCACCCGGACCGTGCGGGCGCTTGCGCGCCGCCACCACCACGACCTCGGCCAACAGTTCCGGCGCTACCGGTTCCACCGGGATCTTGTGGCCGATGTAGGTCTCGATGTCCATCAGCGAATAGACGTACTGCTCACAGGCAAGGCTGATCGCGTCACCGCTGGCACCGGCGCGGGCGGTACGGCCAATGCGGTGCACGTAGTCTTCGCCGTTTTGCGGCAGGTCGTAGTTGATCACATGGCTGACGCCGGGAATATGCAGGCCCCGGGCGGCAACGTCAGTGGCCACCAGCACCGGCAGTTCGCCGCTGACGAAATGTCCGAGCAGGCCCTGGCGCTTACGCTGCGGCACGTCGCCCGACAGCACGCTCGCCTCGATGCCGTTGGCCCGCAGCGTATCGGCAACCTCTTCGGCGGTGCGCTTGGTATTGATGAAGATCAGCGTGCGCAGCGGATTGATGCGCCTCAGGAGGCCCACCAGGAGCCGCAGCTTCTCGCAGTTTTCGACGTGATAGAGCGCCTGCGACACGCTGTCGGCGGTCACCTGGTCCGGGTTGATATCGATGATGCTGGGGTTGTTCATGTGCTCGTAGGCCAGCTCATGCACCCTTTGGCTCAACGTCGCCGAAAACAGCATCGACAGCCGCTTCTCCGGCGCCGGCATGCGCCGCAGCAAAAAGCGGATGTCCTTGATGAAGCCGAGATCGAACATCCGGTCGGCCTCGTCAAGCACCATCACCTCGATGGCCTTCAGGTCGAACACGTGTTGCTTGAAGTAGTCAATGATGCGGCCGGGCGTGCCGATCAGCACGTCTATGCCGGTTTCCAGCATGGTTCGCTGCTTGTCGTAGTCGACACCGCCGTAAACCAGGCCGAACTTGAACGGTGTCTCGCGCCCGAGTTCCAGGGCGTCTTTGTGGATCTGGATGGCCAGCTCCCGTGTCGGCGCGAGTACGATGGCGCGCGGCTGGTTCGGCTTGCGGCCGGGCTGCGGCTCGGCATTGAGCAACCGGTTCATCAACGCCAGCAGGAAGGTCGCGGTTTTTCCGGTGCCCGTCTGCGCCTGGCCGGCGACATCCTGCCCTGCCAATGCTATTGGAAGCGCGCCGGCCTGAATCGGTGTGCACTTGATAAAGCCGGTGGCGGCGACGCCGGCCCGCAGAAGCGGGTGCAGATCAAGGTCTTGAAAGCTGATTTCGGAATTGGGGTCATCTGTCATAAGCGCACTAGCATAGCGCAACCCGGGCCCAAGCGGTTAGGCGAAAACTTGCAATCGCCGCCGAAATGGCCTGAGAATGCGGCCATATCACAGCCATCAGAAAGGTATTCTCGTCCATGAGCGGTCCCGACATCGTCCACGTCACCGATTCCAGCTTCGAAAGTGACGTGCTGAACAGCAACATCCCGGTCCTCGTTGACTACTGGGCGGAATGGTGCGGCCCATGCCGCATGATCGCGCCAATCCTTGAAGAGCTCTCCGGGGATTATTCCGGCAAGCTCAAGATCGCGAAACTCAACATCGATGAAAACCGTGAGATCACCTCGAAATACGGCATCCGCGGCATACCGACGTTGATGATTTTCAAGGATGGCGACGTTGCCGGCACCAAGGTCGGCGCATTGTCGAAGTCTCAGCTGTCGGCATTCATCGACAGTACGATTTGATTGCGCTGGCGCGCCCGTCACACACGGGCGCGCGATGCTGCAAGACGTAATTTCGCGGTCCAATGCAAGGGGCTGATTGCGGACTGGACGAACGGCGCGCGCCGTGCTAGTTTAAATCCAATAACTATTCTTAACTTTTGTCGTGCTGGTCCGCCGGCTCCGGCGACTCCCCGCTCAATCCAAGGTTTTCGTTAACACGCTGTAAGCGCAGACACGCGTCTGCCCCGGTCCACTGCTTCTGCCCTTAATCCATTTAACGCATTTCCGATCACACATGAACCTGACTGAACTCAAACGCAAGCCCGCCTCCGAACTCATCGAGGTGGCGGAAG
>CAYVOU010000234.1:0-4211 GCA_964453295.1 uncultured Gammaproteobacteria bacterium | reverse complement strand
AGCGCCATCCTCATCTCCTTTGTTGATATGCTGGGCGGGCCCACCTGCCGAAGGACACCGCCAGGGATTACAATGACATCATGACTCGTCAGGTCTTTTTTGTCTCCGATCGCACCGGGATCACAGTCGAAACCCTCGGCGAAACCCTGTTGACCCAGTTCCCCGAGATTGAGTTCGAACGCATCAAGCTGCGATTCATCGACAGCGTTGACAAGGCCAGGGCAGCGGCGGCGCGGATCAATGCCGCCGCCGCGGAAACCGGCACCCCGCCGGTGGTATTCAGCACCCTGATCGACCAGGAAGCGCAGTACATTATCCTGTCCACCTCGGCACGCGTGTTCGATCTTTTCGGCACATTCATCGGTCCACTCGAAAAGGTTCTCAACACGACCTCGTCACACAAGGCCGGACGCATGCACGGCATTCGCGACGCCGGCAGCTACGAGCGCCGCATTCGCGCCGTCAATTACACCCTGGAACATGACGACGGCCTGCATCTCGATGATCTCGACAGCGCGGGTATCATCCTCGTCGGCGTGTCCCGATGTGGAAAGACGCCGACGTCGCTTTACCTCGCCCTGCAGCTCAACATTCACGCCGCCAACTACCCGCTGACCGAGGAGGATCTGGGCGACGTCATTCTGCCGGCCCCGCTACGGCGCTACCGCCACAAGCTTTTCGGCCTGACGATCCAGGCGGAACGGCTCCGTCGCATCCGCGAGGAGCGGCGGCCCAACAGCCGCTATGCCAGCCTGAAACAATGCCGCAGCGAGCTGTCGCGCGCGGACGCCATGTTCCGCACGGAGGGCATTCCCTATATCGATGTAACCGAGGTTTCGATAGAGGAAATTGCCATGCTGCTGGTGCAGCAATTGAACCTGCCACATCAGCGTTGAGCCGATAAATCGGCGAACGCCGGCGGTTCCTGGACTTCGGCTTCAACCGGCGGTGTCGCATCCTGAGAACAGCCATGGCGCCTCGGCACGGCGCCGCTGCTCGTAGGCGCGTATGTCGTCGGCCGATTGCAGGCTGATACCTATGTCGTCCAGACCCTCGACCAGCCGCTGCTTGAGGCCGGGATTGAAGTCGAACGGAATCCGCTCACCCTCCGGCGTGACGACCAACTGGGCTGGCAGATCCACTTCCAGAGCATAGCCTGGCTGCGCGAACACCTCCTTGAACAAACGATCGACCGTGTCCGCGGGCAGGGTGATCGGCAGCACGCCGTTCTTGCAGCAGTTGCTGAAGAAGATATCGGCGAAGCTCGGGGCAATCAGGCAGCGAATGCCGTAGTCGGCCAGCGCCCAGGGCGCGTGTTCGCGCGACGAACCGCATCCGAAATTCTCGCGGCCGAGCAGCACCTTTGCATCGGCATAGCGCGGCAGGTTGAGCACGAAATCCGGGTTCAACGGCCGCTTGCTGCAGTCCGTCCCCCACTCGCCCTTGTCGAGGTAACGCCATTCGTCAAAGAGGTACGGCCCGAATCCGCTGCGGGCGACCGCCTTCAGGAACTGCTTGGGAATGATGGCATCGGTATCGACGTTGGGACGGTCAATCGGAACCACGACGCCTTTCAGAATTGTGAACGCCTGCATGTCTACACCCTGCTTTTAGAAATTGCGCACGTCGACGAAATGGCCGGCGACGGCGGCGGCCGCGGCCATGGCCGGGCTCACCAGATGTGTCCGGCCGCCGCTGCCCTGCCGGTTCTCGAAGTTACGGTTGGAAGTCGAAGCACAGCGCTCGCCGGGCGACAACCGGTCCGGATTCATGCCCAGGCACATCGAGCAGCCCGGCTCGCGCCACTCGAAACCGGCTTCCTTGAATATGCGGTCCAGGCCTTCCTCTTCCGCCTGGCGCTTGACCAGGCCCGAGCCGGGCACGACCAGCGCCAGCTTGACGCCGGACGCCACCTTGCGTCCGCGCACGACTTCCGCGGCGGCGCGCAGATCGTTGATACGCGAATTGGTGCAGGAACCGATGAACACTTTGTCGATGGCGATATCGGTGAGCGGCGTACCGGGATTGAGATCCATGTACTTCAGTGCGTGGCGTATACCTTCCGCCCGCACCGGATCGGTCTCCGCGGCCGGATCCGGCACCTGCTGATCGACCGGCGCGACCATTTCCGGCGAGGTGCCCCAGGTGACCTGCGGCAGGATCGCGGCGGCATCGATTTCCACGACCTTGTCGAAATGCGCACCAGGGTCGGAATGCAGAGTGCTCCAGGCCGCCACGGCCTTTTCCCAGTCTTCGCCCTTTGGCGCCATCGGCCGCCCCTTGACGTAATCGATCGTCTTGGCGTCCACGGCAACCAGGCCGGCCCTGCCACCCGCCTCGATCGCCATGTTGCAGACGGTCATGCGTTCCTCGACGGAGAGCGACCGCATGGTTTCGCCGCCGAACTCGATGGTGTAGCCCGTGGCCCCCGCCGTGCCGATGCGACCGATGATGGCGAGCACCAGGTCTTTCGCCGTGACGCCGCGGCCCAGCCTGCCGCGGGTTTCAATCAGCAGGTTCTTCGCCTTGCGCAGCACCAGGCACTGGGTGGCCAGCGCGTGCTCCACCTCGGAGGTGCCGATGCCAAAGGCCAGCGCCCCGAGGGCGCCGTTGGTGGAGGTGTGGGAGTCGCCGCAGACGATGGTCATGCCGGGCAGCGACGCACCTTCCTCGGGACCGATGACGTGCACGATGCCGTTACGTGGATCGCGGATCCGGAAATTCGGGATCCGCCATTCGTTGACGTTGTGCTCCAGGGCGTCCAGTTGCGCTCGCGAGATTGGGTCCAGGATGATCGTCTGGTCGTCCGTGGGAATGTTGTGGTCGAACACGGCGAGATTAGCGCCGACGTGCCAGGGCTTACGGCCGGCAAGCTTCAGGCCTTCGAAGGCCTGCGGCGAAGTAACCTCGTGAATGAGGTGGCGATCGATGTAAATCAGGGCCGAGCCGTCATCGTAGGCGCGAACGACGTGGTCGTCCCAGAGTTTGTCGTACAAGGTGCGTGCTTTGGACATGTGTGCCTGATGTAAATTCAGTGAACTCAGAAGCTTGGCGGATCATCCGCCGCAGGGACAGCAATTATATCACTCCCGGCGGCTGTGCCGCCCGCAGTGCACCAATTCACTTTTCGGCGGCGACCCGGACCACGGTGCGACCTGTATGCCCTCCCCCCAGCATGGCCGCGAATACCTCGGGCAGCTCCGTAAGCCCGACCACTCGCGTGACGATGGAATCCAGGTGACGCGGCTTGAGGTCGCCGGCCAAGCGTCGCCAGAGCGGTGCTCGCCACGCGCTCGGACAACCCGAGGACGTGATGCCCAGCAGGCTGATGCCACGCAGAATGAACGGCATCACCGTGGTTTCCAGCGCATCGCCGCCGGCCAGGCCCACCGAGCAGATGTTGCCCCAGGGCCGCGTGGTTCGCGTCAGCCACGAAAGCATGTCGCCGCCCACGTTGTCGATGGCGCCGCCCCACAGCGCCGCCTCCAGCGGCTGCTTCCCGAAATCGAGCGTCTTGCGGTCGATGATGCGGGCGGCGCCCAACGACCGCAGGAAATCATGGTCCTGGTCCTTGCCGCTGACCGCGACGACTTCATAGCCGAGTGCCGACAGCACATCGATGGCAATCGTTCCGACACCGCCGGTGGCACCGGTCACCACGAATGGCCCCTGTGCCGGCACCTGGCCGTTGGCTTCCAGCCGGTGAACGCAGAGCGCGACCGTGAACCCCGCAGTGCCCAACGCCATCGCCTCGTACAGACTCAATCCCGGCGGCAGGGGCACGACCCAGTCGGCCGGCACCCGGGCAAATCCGGCGTAGCCGCCATCGTGATCGGTGCCGAATTCGAAACCGGTCACTATCACCTTGTCGCCGGGCCGGATATGGGATGCCGTGGAGCTTTCCACGACGCCGGCGGCATCGATCCCGGGAACGCGGGGATAGCGGCGGATGATGCGGTTGCGGCCATTGGCCGCCAGCGCATCCTTGTAGTTCACACTGGAATAGTGGACCCGAAAAAGGACTTCGCCCGCCGAAAGTACATCCGGTGTCAAGGTTTCCAGCCTGCCCACCACCTTGTCCTGATCCTTGTGTACGCGATACCCCTCGAATTCGCTCATGTCACCTCCGAATTACGGCCAGCCGCGGAACTCGACGCGCCGGCGCCTGCCTAATTCCTAGTTTGGTACAACTACGCTACACTTCGCGGCTG
>CAYVOU010000233.1:1343-4212 GCA_964453295.1 uncultured Gammaproteobacteria bacterium | reverse complement strand
CCGCCCTGTCCGACGTCGGGCGGACGCCGGCGCGGCAGGCCGCGCTTGCCCTCGATCGACGCGATCATTGCCGACTCTTCGCCGCAGATGTCGGCGCCGGCGCCACGGCGCAAGTCGATTTCGGGCAGGATGCAGGGCGGGTTGGCCTTCAGAGCCTCGATTTCACGGGTCAGCGCCTGGCGTACCGCCGCGTATTCGTCGCGCAGGTAGATGTAGATCTTGCGGATATCCACGGCCCAGGCGGCGATCAGCATGCCTTCGAGGAAGCGGTGCGGATCGCGTTCCAGGTAATAGCGGTCCTTGAACGTGCCGGGCTCGCCCTCGTCGATGTTGATCGCCATCAGCCGCGGCTGCGGCTGGTCGCGCAGGATCCGCCACTTGCGGCCGGCCGGGAAACCGGCGCCACCCAGGCCCCGCAGGTTGGAGTCCTCGAGCGTCTTGATGACGTCCTCGACGTTGCGCTTGCCGGCGACACAGTCTTTCAGGGTCTGGTAGCCGCCCTCGGCCTGGTACTGGTCGAAAGTCATGCAATCGGCCGGTGCGGCCTCGTGGGGGCCGCTCTTGACCGCTTTCTCGACCATGTCGACGGTGGCATTGTCGATCGGATTGGTGCCAACCACCGCCACCGGCGCCGCGTGGCAGCGGCCGACGCAGGGGGCCGCCTTGACGCGGACGCCGGGCCCCATCAGGTTCTGCAGCTTCTGCATCAGGTCACCCGCGCCGGCAATGGCGCAGGAGACCGAGTCGCAAACCCGTACCGTCAGTTTCGGCGGCGCGGTCTCGCCTTCCTTCACCACGTCGAAATGATGATAGAAGGTGGCGACCTCGTAGACCTCAGTGGGGGCGAGCCGCAGTTCCTCGGCCAGTGCGGTGACGTGGGCCGCCGAGATGTGCTTGTAGTGATCCTGGATCTTGTGCAGGTGCTCGATCAGCAGGTCACGGCGCCGCGGCGAATCGCCCAGCAGGCTGCGCACTTCCGCCAAGGCCTTGGGGTCGGTCTGGCGGCCGCGATGCTGGCCACGCTTCTTCTTTTCGCTGACTGTAATCAATTCAGGCAATCCTTCCGGGCATTTAGCCCAGGGCTAAAGCTCCCCTTACCGTTTGTTGACAGGCTAGCCATACGGCGGTTCAGGCGACTGAAACCACGGGTACGGCGGACCAGGGGATGAAGGTTAGGACAGATGCGGTGGAAAGGACTGAACGGCGAAACGCCCCGCGCAAGAGGCTCGCCTTGATTCAAGATAAACAGCTGAAGTTGTCGATGTTTGTTCAGCACTGTCGTCCGCGTTTCGTGACAAAGTCGGTGAAATCACCGGTTTTTCCGCAGACGACAATGGTGCCGGCCATCTTAAATGTGCCGCAGCGAGCAGCGGCATAGTCTGTGATGAGTCAGTGTGCCGCGCCGTAACCTGTCGCCTGCACGTTCATCAACGCTGCCAGCAAAAACGTTATTATAACACTCTTGGCACTGTTTTGATCCAGGCCGGAGGCCCGGCCGGATCGCCGTCGCCGCCCGGCAATCCGCTAGTAACCGCCGCGCAAGACCATGAGCTCACCTTTGCCGCCCAGGCTCATGTCGCCGCAATAAAGCTCGCACAAGGCGCTGTGCCCCGGAAGTTTCACCAGCCCGTGATAGGTGTGGGCCATCTGCCGGCGCAGGATGCGCAGAAATTGCATCTTGAGTATGCCGCAACTGTTGAAAGTGGCGACGAAATTCTTCGGCCGGCGGCTCAGGATGATGGTGCCGCGGTGCATGCCCAAGCCGGTAAATTCACCCGCGGTGCCGAGCACCACGATGGTGCCGGCCAGCATCCTCGCGCCGCAATAGTCGCCGACATTCTGTTTTACGATGATGGTGCCCCGCCGCATGCGCTCGCCGACCCGCGCCCCGGCGTTGCCGGTGATCAGGATTGCACCCTTGTTCATGCCGTGCGCCTCGCCGGGATCGCCGGCGCCGACCCAGTCCCCGGCATCGCCGCGGACCTCGATCTCACCGCCATTCATCCCGTTGCCCAATCGGTCTCCGACGTTGCCACGCACCACGACCCGGCCGCCGCTCATGGCCGCGCCGACGCGATGACCGGCGCGCCCGTGAACCGTGATGCTGCCGCTGCTGGTGCCGGCGCCGATGCTGTCGATCTTGGAACAATTGCCGTGGATATGGATGTCCTGGGTATCGGTGCCGCTGATCGTGAACAGTTCCTTGACGGCAATTTTGCGGTTGCCGCTTTGCAACCCGATGCCGCCGATCGCCGCGCGGTTAAGTCCGTGCAGCCGTTCAGGGGTCAGCGGGGAGAGGTCGACGCGCTGCGTCGGCGCGGCCTTGAGCGTCAGCGTCAATGGCGTCATTTCAAGATCTTCCGCAGATGAAAGTGGTAGGGACCCAGCTTGCCGCCGTAGTTGCCGGCACTGATCCGGTAGATGCCCCGAGCCGGCCCGAAGGAGCATGTCGCCTCGATGCCCACACGCATCGCATCGCGCACGGCGGCCTCGTCCAGGCCGTCAATCACAATCTCGAGCACAGAACCGACCTCGTCGGACAGGGCGGAGTCGGGCACCTTGCCCTTGAGCGTCGGGCAATACAGATGGTTGGTCGAAGCGCTGAGGAACTTGTACTTGGACCCGACCTTCGAACCGGAGCCGACGACGCCACCCGGGAAGGGAGCGACCGCCCCGGGCACTTTCTTCATCGCCTTGATCGCCCTATCGCAGGCGGCCAGGCCATGACGGGAACTCTTGGCAAAGATCAGGAAATTACCACCGCCGACGGCCCGCGTGACGCCGGTGCTTTCCTCGCAGATAAATTCTCCGTGCATCACCGGTACGCGCCACAAGCGGACGTCGCTGACGATCTTGTCGAGCGCGCCGC
>CAYVOU010000233.1:0-1333 GCA_964453295.1 uncultured Gammaproteobacteria bacterium | reverse complement strand
GGAAGAGCTCGGCGGCGACCTTGGCGTGCTCGCGTGTCTCGATCGCGCCGCAGGCTCTTGCCGAGCGGGATCCGCTCCGGAACGTGCAGTCCGGAAAAGCAGGCGGCGGTCGCCGTGGTCATGACCGACTGGCCGACGCGCTTGAGAACCTGGTCCGCCAGCTGCTTGGTCGACATCGCGAAGATCAGCACGGAGATCCCGGGGCGTCCGTCGGGCGTGTGCTGAACTTTGATTTCCTCCTCGATGGCGGCTTCGCAACCGCAACCGATCACGGAGGAGGCAAAGCCGGTGAGCGAATTGGCCGCCCGATAGGCCCATTTGTAGGTCATCGCCGTGATGATGAGGCGCGTCGCCCGCATCGGAAACGCTTCGGCGAAGGTATCTTCGATTTCTACTCCATTGATCTTCATGCCCTATGACCTCGTTTTGCAGGCATGGATGACAAGGTGGCCGAGCCCGTCGTTCTCGATCTCGCCGTCGCTCAGCCGGAAGTTGTCCAGGCGCATCGTCAGGTAGCGGTCAAAATAGGTGCGCAGGGATTTCTCAATGGCCTTGTCGTAGTCCGGTCGCAGAGTGTGGGTGCCGCCGTTCACGACCTTGACGATCTTGCCGCGCTTGGCCACCAATTCGCCGTCCTTGAAAACGTAGTCCGGTTTCTCGAACATCCGCTCCTTGTTTGCGTGCGGTGTGTACACCGTGATATCGGCCGCGGCGCCTGCGCCGAGGTGGCCGCGATCGCGCAGGCCCAGGCTTTTCGCCGGCGCGGCGCGGGTCATGATGGCGATCTCGTAGAGCGAATATTCCCGGTCGATGCCGGTCAGGGTCGACAGCTTCTGCGCCTCAGGGTGAAGGCGGGCGAAGCTGTCATTGCGGAAGCCCTTGTCCATCAGCAACCGGATCAGGTGGGGATAAGTGGTGAACGGCGCGCCGTTGGGATGATCGGTGGTGAGAAAAACCCGCCACGGATCGTCGACGAGCAGGAATATCTCCAGCCCAATCGCCCATTGCAATGCATTGACGAAATTCTTATGGCGGTAGCGGAACGGCACCACCCCGCAGCCGGCGTCGCATTCGATGTCCATGCAGACCCACTTGCTGGGGTGTGCATGGGCGTGGTTGCGATACTGCGCCATGTTGTCGCCGGAAGCGGTGACAGTCTGCCCGAACATGATTTGGCCCACGTCCACCGAGATGTTCTTGTTATGGTTGATCGCTTCCGCGATCCGGGCGGCGCCGGAGGAAAAGCGCTTGTCACCCTCGGTGCCGTAACTGTGGAACTGAATATGGGTCAGGTGCATCGGCAGCCCGTCGACGCCGGCAATCGTGTCCAGCG
>CAYVOU010000232.1:0-4213 GCA_964453295.1 uncultured Gammaproteobacteria bacterium | reverse complement strand
CGCATCCGGGTACAGGCTTCGCGGATGACAAATCGTCCGACTTGGTTGATGAGACCGGTGTCTTCGAGTATCGGGATAAATTCAGAGGGCGGAATAAAGCCGCGTCCCGGACAGGACCAGCGCAAAAGCGCTTCCAGTGCCGTGACGCGTTCGTGTCGCAGGTCCATCTGCGGCTGAAAATAAAGCATGAGCTCGCCGCGTTCGACGGCGTCGCACAAGGCGGTTTCGAGCTGGAGATCGTGATCGATTTTTTCGCCCATCTCAGCGCTGTAGGCGCGCCAGGTATTGCCGCCTTCGCGCTTTGCCTCGTACATGGCAATCTCCGCGCACCGAAGCAATGCATCAATGTCGGCACCGTCCGTCGGGTATACGCTGCGCCCGATGCTTCCGGTCAGGGTGAAGGCGCGGCCGCGGATTTCGAACTTGTCCCGGAGCGAGGACCTGATCCGGGTGATGACGGGGTCGGCCGCTTCCGGGCCTTCGAGATCCCTCAAGACGACGCAGAATTCGTCGCCGCCGAGCCGCACCAGGGTGTCCTGGTCGCCGACACTGCCGCGCAGTCTTTCCGCCAGGATGCCCAGCAATTCGTCTCCGGCACCGTGGCCGAGGAAGTCGTTGATGCCCTTGAAGCGATCGATGTCGAGATAGAGCAGCGCAACAAAACGATTGTCGAGGGCGGCGCCGGCCATGGCCTCTTCCAGGCGCAAGCGAAACAGGTTGCGGTTCGGCAGGCCGGTCAGGTCGTCATGGTTGGCGACATAGTTCAGTCTCTGCTCGACCAGGACGCGTTCAGTGACATCTTTCGCGGTCGACACGAAATGCGTGATCCTGCCCGCCCTGTCCGGTATCGGGCTGATGGTTTTTTCCTCGTAGAGTATCCCGCCGTCTTTTTTGTTGTTCACGAAGGTGGCATTGAAGACCCGGCCTTCGCCGATCGCGTTCCAGAGATTCCGATAGAAGTGATCGCTGTGGACGCCGGATTTCAACAGCCGTGGCGTCTGGCCCAGGACCTCGCTGGCGCTGTAGCCGGTCACGCGCTCAAAGGCGGGATTGACATATTGAATGACACCGTCCCGGTTCGTAATCAAGATGCAGTCGGCGGCGTAGGCGACGGCCGTCGCGAGCATGCGCAAGCGCCCCTCCCAGGCGTTGCTCGCGGTCACGTCGCGCAGGACCGCGATATAGACATCCGAGTCAGGCGACACCAGCCGCCTGATCGACACCTCCGCCTTGAATGGCGTGCCGTCGGCCAGCTGGCCGGCAACCCGGACGGGTTGGGCACATCCCTTGTCCGCCGGATGCGCGTCCGTGCCAACCATGGCGCGATAGTGATCGTGCGAGAAATTCGGTAGCAGGAAATCGATGTGCTTGCCGGTGATTTCACCGGCAGGGCAGCCGAACAGCCGCGCCGCGCACGGGTCGCACCAGGTCACGATCAGGCCGGGATCGAACGCCACGATCCCGTAGACGGGACCGGAGGTCGCTTCCGGAAGCTGATCGAAGTGCCGTTGCGAATCGGGCGCTTCGTTGCCGACCGCCCCCTCCTGGCCAAAACCGACGTTTCCTGACTTGGTCATCCTCCACCCCCAAGCATCGGCAAAGGGATCGGACCGCGCCCGGTCAACGTCGGCGAAACGCCGATGTCGACGGAGTGCCACGGTCAGACAGACCTTTTGCCCGGACTCAGCTCAGGCGGGGTGACGGCCGGATAGGCGGGACTTGCAGTGGAATTGGCAAGTCGCTGCGTTACAACGTATGCCCTTGCCGGACGAGCCTGGACCTGGATCGTACGGCGATGCGGGCGGAGGCTCTTTTCCGTGCGGACCGCGGGAAGGCTCGACGTTATTGCCTACCCGAAGTGCACCGGTTCAATCATGCAGATCCTGTTTGAAATTCAACACTTCCACGGAGCAGAGGACCGATTCGGCCACTGCCGCGAGCTTGATCCGGTTCGACCGGGCGCGTTCGCGCAGCACTTGCAGGGCAGCACGCCGGTCCACCCTCAGGCGCTCCATCACGACGCCGATTGCCGTGTTGATGGCGCGGTTGGTGGACAACGCCACGGTAAGATGAGTCTCCTTCTCCCGCAGCTCGCGCAATTCCACGGCACGGCGCAGCGCCGCCTTCACCGCGGGCAGAACCTGGCCGATGTCGAGCGGCTTGACCAGATATCCCAGCGCCCCCAGCTCGGTCGCGGCTTCCACCGTGCTGTCATCGCCGAACGCCGACAGGAACACGAAGGGAATATCGTAGTCGTCCCGCAGCTTTTCGGCCACATCCAGGCCGGAGAGGCCGGGCATCCGCATATCGAGGATAACGAGATCCGGCCGATTGGACTCCGCGAGCTGAATACATTCTTCGCCGGATGCGGCACCGGCCACCTCGTAGCCGGCGTTTCGCAGACCGTTGCATATTGTACTCAGCACGAGGCGGTCGTCGTCGGCCACCAGCAAGCGCGCGTTCGTCTTTTTTATTGTCGTCTGTTCCACCATATTGGTTGTCGACCGCTCCGCGCAACGACTCATCAAGGTAAAGGTTTGTAGTTCATTTCGCCACAGATTCGCGCATAACTCAAACTTTGCCAATAGCGGACAGTGTCAGAAATTCCGTAACGTCGTATCGGCATATGGCTCCGACTTCCTCTGGATAATCACCGCCGGCGGGAAAAGGCTGAATTCCGCCGTGACGCAGTCGCCGTGCGTAAACAGCGTCAATCTGGCCCCGTCTTTGGAAACCAAAGCCTTGATCAGGCTGAGCCCCGTGCGTATGCCATGACCGGCGTCGAAATCGAAGTCGGCCGGCAATCTTCCCGGATTCGTTATCCTGACCGTGGCAAGACCCGGAGCGGCGGTCAGGCGGACTTCGCACGGCCCCAGCGTGGGATCGCAGTGCTTGGCGGCATTCATGAGCAGTTCGTTGATCACCAGGGCCACGGGCACCGCTTCGCTGGCCGTGACAAACACGTACTGAAAATCTGCCAGGTTGACGTCCAACACCAAGCGCGCCGGAGTCAGGCCTTCCACCGACTGTACGATGGCCGGCAACATTTCGCACAGCCGAA
Source organism: uncultured Gammaproteobacteria bacterium (assembly GCA_964453295.1). Taxonomy (GTDB): domain Bacteria; phylum Pseudomonadota; class Gammaproteobacteria; order JAJPIJ01; family JAJPIJ01; genus CAYVOU01. The sequence continues at coordinate 1,152 of CAYVOU010000232.1, read as the reverse complement.
TTTCGCGTCCGGCGATCCGCCCCTCCAGGCCGTAGACCACGGCCACGGCGCGGACGCGGCAAATCGCCCCTTCCAGCGCGGCGCGCACGTTCGGGCTGTCGTCAGCCTCCTGGCGCAGCAGGCCGATCACGCCCTGCAGATTGTTCTTGATGCGATGGTGCACTTCGCGGATCAGCGTATCGCGATGCTCGATCGCCTGGCGGATACGCGATTGCTCTTTCATCCTTCGTTCGGTGATGTCCTCGCCGTAGCCAGCGACGAGCTGTTCCCCGTCCACGCCCGGCATCGGGATGATTTGCGCGAAAATCCAGCGCATCCCGCCGTCCGGCCGGATTATTCGGAATTCCACCGATGCCACCTCGCGGCGGCGCTGCTTTCCCAGCGCGGCGTCCACAAGTTCCAGGTCTTCCGGGTGCACATTTTCCCTCCACGCCATCGGATCGTCGCGGAGGATCTCGATAGGGCGCCCCCATATCGTCTCGAACGCACGGTTGACGAAATGCACCTTGCTGAAATCCGGACTGGCGATGAAGTAGATGCCACTGATGTTGTCGGCCAGCCAGGTAATGCGGCCGCTGGTTTCGATCAACTCGCGTTCCCGATGCTTGCGCTCGGTAATGTCCAGGCCGGTCTTGATGATGTGGCTGATGCGGCGGTCGTCGTCGTACAGCGCCGCATTGGACCAGGCTATCCAGCGGGCCTCTCCGCTCTTGGTGCGCCAGCACCGCTCGTTGCTGTTGAGGTCGGCGCCGGCACACAACTCGGAAAACGTTCTGCGGCAGTCATCGACGCTGTCGGACTCGAGCAGGAACTCCCACAAGGTGTGATTCTCAACTTCTTCGAAGGAATAACCGGTGACGTCCTGACAGGCCTTGTTGAAATAACGGATGCGGCCTTCGGTGTCGAGCACGACGATCAGTGCCGGCACCGTATCCATCAGCGTCGAGACGAAATCCGGGTGGTTGATCCAGGTGGCGGTCGCCTGGGCACCCGGACCAAAAGGAGAGACCGGGGCGTTGCGATGGCTCGTCGATCCAGGCGCAAAAACGTCTTGCGAGAGGCTGGCTCTATCGGCGGCTTGTGAACCCGTCTTTTTCTTCTTCGTCATCTGGGTCATTCGGCCCGTGTATTACGCGTATGTAACAGAACCCA
>CAYVOU010000231.1:0-4218 GCA_964453295.1 uncultured Gammaproteobacteria bacterium | reverse complement strand
GGTTTCCGCGGCCGGCGGCCACCGGATCACCACCATCGAGGGCCTGTCCGAGGACGGCAGCCACCCGGTGCAGGTGGCGTGGCGGGATCTGAACGTCTCCCAGTGCGGTTACTGCCAGGGCGGGCAGATTATGCAGGCGGCGTCGCTGCTCAAGGAGAAACCGAATCCCAGTGATGCCGACATCGACGATGCGATGAGCGGCAACTTGTGCCGGTGCGGGACCTACACGCGGGTACGTGCTGCCATCAAGCAGGCGGCCGCAAAGTCGGGAGCTGCGGCATGAAGCGCGAACGTGGATCCCCGGCCGCGATCGAAAATCTGAGCCGACGCCACTTCATGCTCGGCCTGGGTGCCGGCACGCTGGTGCTGGCCACCGGCCTGCCGTTCGCCGCGTTGGCGCAGGAACAGAAAAAATACGGCGGTGACGCCATGCCGCACGGCCGGGTTGCCGATCCCAAGGTGTTCGTGGCCATCGCCGCCGACGGCGTCGTGAGCATCGTCTGCCACCGTTCCGAGATGGGCCAGGGCGTGCGGACCAGCCTGCCGATGGTGATCGCCGACGAGTTGGAAGCCGACTGGACGAAAGTGAAAGTCACGCAGGCGCCGGGCGACGAAGTGCGCTACGGCAATCAGAATACCGACGGCTCCCGCAGCACCCGCCATTATTTCACCACCATGCGCCGCATCGGCGCCGCGGCCCGGCGCATGCTGGAAGAGGCCGCCGCCGCGAAATGGGACGTACCCGTCTCGGAGGTCGAAGCCGTTGACCACGAGGTGATACACCGGCCCAGCGACCGGCGTTTGGGCTATGGCGAACTGGCTGCCGCCGCGGCCGCGCTGCCGGTGCCGTCGCCGGAAAGCCTGAAGCTCAAGGACCCGGCGAAGTTTCGCTATATCGGCCGAGGCCGGATCGGCAGCGTCGACAATTTCGACATCACCACCGGCCGCGCCGCCTACGGCATCGATGCCACGATGGACGGCATGGTCCACGCCGTGATCGCCCGCCCGCCGGTCTATGCCGGCACCTTGAAAAGTTACGACGATACCGAGACCTTGAAAGTCCCCGGCGTCGTCAAGGTGCTGACCATCGAGTCGACGCCGCCGCCTTCGGAATTCCAGCCACTGGGCGGTGTCGCGGTCATCGCCACCAACACCTGGGCGGCGATCCAGGGCCGCAGCAAACTGAAGATCGAATGGCACGACGGTCCCAATGCCGGTTATTCCTCCGATACCTATCGCGCCACCCTGGAAGCGGCGGCGGCGAAGCCGGGCAAGGTGGTTCGTCACCAGGGTGACGTCGACAAGGCCATGGCCGGCGCGAAGCACAAGGTCGAGGCGCAGTACTACATCCCGCACCAGGCGCAGGCCTCGATCGAGCCGCCGGCGGCGCTGGCCCATGTCGCCGACGGGCGGTGCGAGGTCTGGGCCTGCATGCAGGATCCCCAGGGTGCGCGCGAGCGCCTGGCCAAGCATCTCGGCATTCCGTTGGAAAAGGTCACTGCGCACGTCACTCTCCTGGGCGGTGCCTTCGGACGCAAGTCGAAGTGCGACTTCGTTCTTGAAGCGGGCATCCTGGCCAAGGCAATGGGCCGGCCGGTCAAGGTGACCTGGACGCGCGAAGACGATCTCGCCAACGGCTATCCGAACACCGTTGCCGTGGAGCGGCTGCAGGCCGGGCTCGACGGATCGGGCAAGACGGTCGCCTGGCTGCACCGCAGCGTGGCGCCGTCCATCACCGCCCTGTTCAAGCCGGATCCGAAACACGAATCCCCGATCGAGCTCGGCATGGGCCTGGTCGATCTGCCGTTCGCGATCCCCAACATCCGCATCGAGAATCCGCCCGCCACCGCCCATGTCCGGGTGGGCTGGTTCCGTTCGGTGTTCAACATTCCGCATGCCTTCGCGATCCAGTGTTTCGCGGCCGAACTTGCCGCCGCGGCGGGGCGCGATCCCAAGGATTACCTGCTGGAACTGATCGGTCCCGGCCGCCGCATCGATCCGGAAACGCTGCCGGACCCGTGGGACTACGGTGAGAACCCGGCGCTTTATCCCATCGACACGGCGCGCCTGCGTGGCGTGGTCGAGGCCGTCGCGGACGGCGCCGGCTGGGGCAAGCGCCCGGACGGCCACGGGCTGGGCATCGCCGCGCACCGCAGCTTCGTGACCTACACCGCCGCGGTGGTGGAGGTGGCGCGGAACGAGGACGGCGACCTCACCGTGCCGCGCGTCGACATCGCGGTGGACTGCGGTCCGCAGGTGAACCCCGAACGCATCCGTTCGCAAATGGAAGGCGCCGTGATCCAGGGCTTGAGCCTTGCCAGGATGACCGCGCTGACCTATCGCGACGGCCAGACGGTGGAGAAGAACTTCGACCGCTATCAGCTCCTGCGCATGAACATGGCGCCCCGCGAGATCCACGTGCACCTGGTGCCGGCCACGGATTATTCCCTGCCGCTGGGCGGTGTCGGCGAACCAGGCCTGCCGCCGGTGGCGCCAGCCTTCCTCAATGCGGTGTTTGCCGCCACCGGCAAGCGCATTCGCGATCTGCCGGCAGGCGATCGCCTGTCAGCATAAAATCGTTCGGAGAGAGCGGATGGACAGTCAGGATCTGGAGGTGCTGCGCCAGTGCGTGAACTGGCTGCAGGCCGGACACGCCGTCACGCTCGGCACCGTGACGCGCACCTGGGGTTCGAGTCCGCGACCGGTGGGGGCAATGCTGGCCCTGCGCGATGATGGCCTGGTGGCAGGTTCGGTGTCCGGTGGTTGCATCGAGGACGATTTGATCCGGCGTGCCCGCGAGGGAAAGCTGATCGGCGCGCGACCTGAGGTTGCGACCTACGGCGTCACAGCGGAGGAAGCCCGGCGCTTCGGCCTGCCCTGTGGCGGCACTCTGCAGCTCGTGCTGGAGACCATGTCCGATCTCGCCGCCTGGTGCGCGCTGCTGGAGCGGGTGGAACGGCGCGAACTGACCGCACGCGTGCTCGACATCGCTACCGGCACATTCATGCTGCGTGCCGCCGCCGCGGGCGAGACTCACGAATTCGACGGCGGGACCCTGGTGACCCTGCACGGTCCGCGTTACCGCCTGCTCATCATCGGCGCCGGTCAGCTTTCGCGTTTCCTGGCCCACGTCGCGCTCGGCCTGGATTACGAGGTGACGATCTGCGATCCGCGGCGGGAATATGGTGCAGGTTGGGATCTGCCCGGCGTCACGCGGGTCGACACCATGCCCGACGATACCGTGCTGGCGATGACGCCCGACTATCGCACCGCGGTGGTGGCCCTGACCCACGATCCGAAGCTGGACGACATGGCGCTGATGGAAGCGTTGCGCTCGCAGGCTTTCTATGTCGGCGCCATCGGCTCGCGCTATAACAGCCGCCGGCGCCGCGAGCGCTTGCGCGAACCTGATCTGAGCGAAGCCGAGATTGCCCGGCTTCACGGCCCTATCGGGATCCCGATAGGCAGCCGCACGCCCCCGGAGATTGCCATCTCCATCCTTGCCGAGATGACCGCCTGCCGCAACGGCGTCGTGGCGCCATCGGCACCGGCGGACGCACCCGCCAAAGCTTGGCCCATATCGGCCTGCGCCGCCGGCTGAGGTTCGCGCCATGCCGGCAGCGGGGTAAGCTCCCTGGGCCGCAAAATCTTTTTTTCCTTTTCCCTCGCGCGCCGACGTCGCCGATTGGCATATCATGCGGTGGGCGCCGGCGCCATTTGTCAGTTTCATAACCACCGCACCAACATCACTTTCATGCCGGGCAGCCGGGACGCGCACAAATGAAAAATTCTAACGGCGGGTCTTCGCAGGCACTACCGGCCGCCGATGCGGTAAGCGCGATTTATCGTGACGAATCGCGTCAGGTCCTGGCAACGTTGATTCGGCTGCTGGGCAACTTCGACCTGGCCGAAGAGGCGCTGCACGAAGCCTTCCGGGCGGCACTGGAGCAGTGGCCGCGGGATGGCCTGCCTTCCAATCCGCGCGCCTGGCTGGTATCCGCCGGCCGCTTCAAGGCGATCGACATGATGCGCAGGCGTGCCCGTTTCGATCCCCTCGATGACCCGGACGCACATCCCGACCCCGCGAGCGAAGGCGAAGAAGCCTGGGCGAGCCTTGAGCAGGACAGCGTCGAGGACGATCGGCTGCGATTGATCTTCACCTGCTGCCATCCGGCGCTGCCTTCGGACGCACAGGTGGCGCTGACCCTAAGGGAAGTG
>CAYVOU010000230.1:0-4221 GCA_964453295.1 uncultured Gammaproteobacteria bacterium | reverse complement strand
TTCGACCGCCTCAGCGGTAAACGGGATGGGCATCAGATCGTAGAGGTGGCCGTTGTCGCCGCAATAGCTCAAGTGATCGCCGTAGAAGCGCACCTGGTGTTCGGCAAGGAACTGCTTTAGCTGCAACAGGTAGGCTTCGTCCAGCGGTGCCGGCCCGCCCAGGTTGAGACAAAGACCATGGCAGGCGAGCGGCAGTCTTTCGGTCGCGGACTTGAAACGTCTTGCGGCCGGGCCGCCGACGCCAACCCAGTTTTCCGGCGCGACTTCCCAGAACGCGATCGGGTCGGGTGGACCGCCCGCCGCTTCGATTTCGCCGAGCATGCTGCGTCGCAGCCCCAGCCCCGCACCTTCCAGCCGATGGCTTGTCGGAATCATTGTCACGCCATCCTCCTTCATCTGTTCGCCGCCGGGCGCCGGCCTGGTCACCCGGTCCGTGAGTTTACTAAGGAACCTCCTCAAAAGGGAGCAATTCCGCCCGCGAAAGCCCTGTCCCACAGCGACAGGCGGCGTCTGCGGGCATCGGCCGGCGGGACCGCACCGCCTCGATCCTACTGACTGTCGCGGCGGCGGACAGGTTCCCCGACGTGCGGGTGGCGCGTCCTAGCGCGGACGCAGATGCGGAAACAGGATGACGTCGCGAATGCTGGGCGAGTCGGTCAGCAGCATCACCAGCCGGTCGATGCCGATGCCCTCGCCCGCCGTGGGCGGCATGCCGTGTTCCAGCGCGCGCACGTAATCGGCGTCGAAGTGCATGGCCTCCTCGTCGCCGGCATCCTTTTCCTGTACCTGCAGCCGGAATCGTTCCGCCTGGTCTTCGGCGTCGTTCAACTCGGAGAAACCGTTGGCAATCTCCCTGCCGCCAACGAAGAACTCGAAGCGATCGGTCAGGAAGGCGTCGTGGTCGTTGCGGCGGGCCAGCGGCGACACCTCGGCCGGATAGGCGGTGATGAAAGTCGGATCCTTCAGATTCGATTCGACCGTCTTCTCGAAAATTTCGGTCTGCACCTTCCCCAGGCCGTAACTGCTTTTGAGCGGAATACCAAGCCCTTCGGCGACGCGTCTTGCCGATTCCAGTGACTCGATGTCGGCAGCGGCAAGGTCGGGATTGAAACGCAGTACCGACTCTTTCAGCGAGTAGCGCGCGAAGGGCTTGTCGAAATCATAGTCCTCGCCCTGATAAGTGACGCGGGTGCCACCCAGTACTTGCTGGGTCAACGCCCGTAGCATCTCCTCGGTAAGGTCCATGAGGTCCTGGTAATCGGCATAGGCCTCGTAGAATTCGAGCATGGTGAATTCGGGATTGTGGCGGGTCGACAGGCCCTCGTTCCGGAAATTGCGGTTTATCTCGAACACCTTTTCGAAGCCGCCCACGACCAGCCGTTTGAGGTAAAGCTCGGGCGCAATCCGCATGAACATCTGCATGTCCAGACTGTGGTGGTGCGTCACGAAGGGCCGGGCGGTCGCGCCACCGGGGATCGCCTGCATCATTGGCGTCTCGACCTCGAGAAAGCCACGGCCAGTCAGGAACTGGCGGATGAAAGTCACCACGTCGGAACGCATCCTGAACGTCTTGCGGGTGACCTCGTTCATGATCAGGTCGAGGTAGCGCTGCCGGTACCGCGTTTCGGTATCGGCCAGGCCATGCCATTTGTCGGGCAGCGGCCTCAGCGACTTGGTGAGCAGCCGCAGATCGTCGACCTGCACCGACAGTTCGCCGCTGCGGGTACGAAACAGCATGCCTTCAGCGCCAACGATGTCGCCGATGTCCCACTGCTTGAATTCGCCGTAGCGCGCCTCGCCGACCCCGTCGCGGGTGACGTAGAGTTGGATACGTCCGGACATGTCCTGCACGTGGCAGAAGCTGGCCTTGCCCATGATGCGGCGGGTCATCATCCGGCCGGCGATGCGGACCCGCACCGGCGACGCCTCCAGCGCCGCTGCGTCCCGGCTGCCGTATTCGGCATGCAGTTCGCCGGCAACGACATTACGGCGGAAATCGTTGGGAAACGCGACGCCGCGTTCCCTCAAGACCGCCAGCTTGGCGCGGCGCTCGGCCACCAGCCGCTCGTGCTCGACTCTTTCGTCCTGGCCGCCGTCGGCGCCGATGCCGTTGTCTTCGTCCCCGCTCATCCCCTTACTCCTCAAAGGCCGCTCTTCAGACTGGCTTCGATAAACCTGTCCAAGTCTCCGTCCAGCACGGCCTGCGTGTTCCCGACTTCGACCTCGGTACGCAGGTCCTTGATGCGCGCCTGATCCAGCACATAGGAACGGATCTGGTGACCCCAGCCGATGTCGGTCTTGGAATCCTCCACCGCCTGCTTCTCGGCCAGGCGTTTCTGCTCCTCCAGCTCATAGAGCTTGGCTTTAAGCTGCTTCATCGCGGTGGCGCGATTCTTGTGCTGGGAACGCTCGTTCTGGCAGGCGACCACAACGCCGGTCGGGACGTGCGTGATGCGGATCGCCGAATCGGTCTTGTTGACGTGCTGGCCGCCGGCGCCGCTGGCGCGATAGGTGTCCACCTGCAGGTCGGCCGGATTGATTTCGATGTCGATATCATCGTCCACTTCCGGCGAAACGAACACGGCCGCGAAGGAAGTATGGCGCCGGTTGCCGGAGTCGAACGGCGATTTCCGCACCAGCCGGTGCACACCGGTTTCCGTGCGCAACCAGCCGAAAGCGTATTCGCCTTCGAAGCGCACGGTCGCGCTCTTGATCCCGGCGACATCGCCGGCGGAAGCTTCGATCAACTCGGTCTTGAAGCCGCGGCGATCACCCCACTTCAGGTACATGCGCAGCAGCATCTCCGCCCAGTCCTGCGCCTCGGTGCCACCCGACCCCGCCTGGATATCGAGGAAAGCATTGTTGCGGTCGGTATCCCGCGAAAACATGCGCTGGAACTCGAGTGCCTTGAGGCGGTTTTCCAGGCCGTCGAGATCGACACGGACGGTCTCGAAAGTGTCGGCGTCGTTCTCCTCCGCCGCCATCTCCAGCAGTTCCAGTGCGTCGGCCAGGCCGCGGTTCAGCGAGCCGATGGTATCGACCACCTTTTCCAATGCGGCGCGTTCCCGGCCGAGCGCCTGCGCAATCTCCGGCTTGTCCCAGATGGCAGGGCTTTCCAGTTCGCGGCTGACTTCGGTCAGTCGTTCGGCTTTTTGATCGTAGTCAAAGATACCTCCTCAAGGCATCGACGCGCCCCTGCATATCTTTGATTTGCGTAACGGTTGAATTGATTTCCAGCATGGTCTTTGAGAAACAGCGGGCTCCCGCGCCCGGCCAGCCGGACGCCCTGCAGAATTTGAAATGGATTGTACTCCGATATGCGGCCCGAAAAGGATGTATCGCCTTGTCTTAACGGACGCCTGGGCCGCGTCCGGCGTAACTCGATAATCCTACTACAGCGGCCGTGCCTTATACAGCCAGTCGTGATCCGCCCTTTTTGCCGCCTGGCAGCGCCATCGCGGCTAGTCCGCCCGGCGCCCCGAGCAGTCTGGCCAGTTCCGTGGCGGCGACCGGCGGACTGAACAGGAAGCCCTGGGCCTCGTCGCAACCATGCTTTTGCAGGAACGCAAGCTGCGCCTGGGTCTCGACCCCTTCGGCGATCACCCGCCGGCGCAGGTTGTGAGCAAGCCCGATAATGGCGTTGGTGATGGTGGCATCGTCGGGATCGGTGGTGATGTCGCGCACGAAGGAACGATCGATCTTCAGCGCGTCGATCGGGAAGCGCTTGAGGTAGCTCAGGGAGGAATAGCCGGTTCCGAAATCGTCGACGGATACCCGCACACCGCGATCCTTGAGCTTGTACAGCGCCATGGTGCTGAGCGCGGTGTCGTCCATCAGCAGGCTTTCGGTGATCTCGACTTCGAGAAATTCGCCGCCAACGCCGAGTTCGTCGAGACTGTCGGTGATCGTTTTCACCAGGTCGTTTTGCCGGAACTGGCGCGCCGACAGGTTAACTGCGATCCGCATCTGCGGAAGCCCCTCCTCCTGCCAGCGCCCGATCTGCATCAGGGCTTCACGCAGTACCCATTCACCGACCGGAATGATGAGGCCCGTCTCCTCCGCGATCGGGATGAATTCCACGGGCGGTACCAGGCCGGTGTCGGGTTTGTTCCAGCGCACCATGGCCTCGACGCCGGTGAGCGTACCGGTCTTGATGTCGATCTTCGGCTGGTAATACAGTACGAACTCGCTGCGATCGATGGCCTGTCGCAGGCCGGATTC
>CAYVOU010000229.1:2648-4227 GCA_964453295.1 uncultured Gammaproteobacteria bacterium | reverse complement strand
GTTCGGGATGGCGGCCACGGTGTCGTTCTCGCTCATTGCCCAGATTGGCGAGCAGGTGGATTTCCTGCGTTTTCTGCCTGAGAAGACGCCCGGCAATCGCAAGCGCTGGTGGGCGGCGATGCTGGTGGCGGGTCCGGGCTGGATCGTCCCGGGCATGGTCAAGCAACTGGGCGGTGCTTTTCTCGCCTTTCTCGCCCTGCAATACCAGATCCCGCCCGCGCGGGCGACCGAGCCGACGCAGATGTACCTGGTCGGCTATCAACACGTATTTTCCGATCCGCAATGGGCGCTGGCCGCCACCGCCCTGTTCGTGGTGCTGTCGCAGCTCAAGATCAACGTGACCAATGCCTATGCCGGTTCGCTTGCCTGGTCGAATTTCTTTTCACGGCTGACACACAGCCATCCGGGGCGGGTGGTGTGGCTCTTGTTCAACGTGCTGATTGCCATCCTGCTGATGGAACTCGGGGTATTCGGAGCACTGGCGCAGGTGCTGGGACTGTATTCCTGCGTGGCCATTGCCTGGGTCGGTGCCCTGGTGGCCGATCTGGTCATCAACAAGCCCCTGGGCCTCAGTCCGCCGCACATCGAATTCAAACGCGCGTATCTGTACAACGTCAATCCGGTGGGCGTCGGATCGACGCTGATTGCCTCGCTGCTGTCGATCAGCGCGTTCGTCGGTCTGTGGGGCCTGACGGCGCAGGCGTTCTCGCCGTTCATTGCCCTGTTCACGGCGCTGGCGCTGGCGCCGGCGATCGCCTTCGTGACCGGCGGCAAGTATTACCTTGCCAAGCGCGACGTCGACCCGGCCACGCCGGTCGGTTCGACCTGCTGCATCTGTTCGAACAGCTTCGAAGCCGAGGACATGGCGCATTGCCCGGCCTATGCCGGCGCAATCTGCTCGCTGTGCTGCACGCTCGACGCCCGCTGCCACGATATGTGCAAGCAGCCCTGCCACGCGGCGGGGGCGCGGCGCCGTCACACGGCCGCCTGGCTGTCGCCGCAGTGGAGTGCGCGATTGAATGATTTCGGCATCAGTTTCGCTCTCCTTTTCGGCATCGTCACGGCGCTGGTTTGGATCATCTATTACCAGGAACTGCTCGTGGACGGCGTCGCGCAGGCGGCCAATCGCGTCGGCCTGTCGGCGGTCATGATGAAAGTCTGGGCGACGCTTTCGGTGGTCACCGGCATCGCGGCGTGGTGGCTGGTGCTGACCAAGGAAAGCCGGCAGGTGGCGCAGGAGGAATCCAGCAAGCAGACGGTGCTGCTGCAGCAGGAAATCGAAGAGCACCGCAAGACGGACGCGGCGCTGCAAAAGGCCAAGGAAGTCGCCGAAAATGCCAACCTCGCAAAGAGCCGGTTCCTCGCCGACATGAGCCACGAACTGCGCACGCCGCTCAACAGCGTGATCGGCTATTCCCAGATCCTGCTCAACGATCCCCTGATGCCACGCCACCGTACCAACGCGGTGGAGACGATACGCCAGGGCGGCGAGCATGTGCTGGCCCTGGTGGACGACATTCTCGACATTGCCAAGATCGAGGCCGGCCATTTCAAGCTGCGGCCGGTGGCCACGGATTTT
>CAYVOU010000229.1:0-2638 GCA_964453295.1 uncultured Gammaproteobacteria bacterium | reverse complement strand
TTGCCGCCTTTCTCGTTCAGATCGTCAACATGTTCCGCGACCAGGCGGCGCGCAAGAGCGTCAAGTTTCGCGTGCAGACGCGCGATCGCCTGCCAAAGGTCGTGCGCATGGATCAGAAACGCGTGCGCCAGATCCTGATCAACCTGCTCAGCAACGCCGTGAAATTTACCCGCCGGGGCGAAGTCGTGCTCAGCATCGGCTACACGGGCGAGATTGCGCGCATCCAGGTGCGTGACTCCGGGCCGGGGATCGCGCCCGATGATGCCGACCGCATCTTTCGGCCGTTCCAGCGTGCGCGCAACACCCCGCATACCGACGACGGCACCGGCCTCGGGCTGACCGTAAGCCGCATGCTGACGGAGTTGATGGGTGGGGAACTGACCGTCGACAGCCGGCTGGGCGAGGGCAGCACCTTCCAGTTGCGCATTTTCATGCCGGAGGTCCATGCCGCCGCCAAGACGCCAAGGGCCCAGGAAATCATCGGCTACCGCGGACCGAAACGCCGGCTGCTGGTGGTGGACGACCAGCAGGACCACAGGGCCATGATCGTGGACATGCTGAAGCCGCTGGGATTTCTCGTCGACGAAGCCGCCAGCGGCGAGGAGTGCCTGCGGCAGGTGCAGGTGCAGCCGCCGGACGCCGTGCTGATCGATATCGTGATGCCGGGCCTGAGCGGCCTGCAGGCCTGCCGCCGGCTGCGCGAAACGCAGCACTGGCGCGGACCGATCATTGCCGTGTCCGCCAACGTCTTCGACAGCGACCGCGAACAGGCGGCCGCCGCCGGCTGCGACGGCTTCGTGTTCAAGCCGGTGCATTTTTCCGATCTGCTCGAGCAGATCCAGCTGCATCTTTCGGTGAGCTGGGTCTTCCAGGGAGAAACCGCGGACCACAATCCCGAACGCGCGCCGCGCGAAGGCGGCACTGTGGCGCCGCCGGTGCAGCGGTTGCTGGCCCTGCGCGAACATGCGCGCATCGGCTACAGCAAGGGCGTACAGCGCGAGCTGGATGCGATCGCCGCGCTCGATCCCCTCTACCTGCCCTATGTCGCGCGCCTGCGCGAGCCGGCCAAGGAATTCCGCATGAAAGAAATCGTCACGATTATCGAGGAGACGCTCCATGATGAATACAGCGAAGTGTGAGCGCGACGTGGTGCTCATCGTCGATGACACGCCCGCCAACCTGGCCTACCTTTCGGAAGCCCTGGACGAAGCCGGTTACATGGTCCTGGTTGCCATCGATGGCATCACCGCCATGGATCAGCTCAGGCTGGTGACACCGGACATCATCCTGCTCGACGCGGTCATGCCGGGGATGGACGGCTTCGATACCTGCCGGCAGATCAAGGGCAGCGCCGACACACGCGGCATTCCGGTTATATTCATGACCGCCCTGGTGGACACGGCCGACGTCGTGCGCGGCTTTCATGCCGGCGCCGTGGACTACGTCACCAAGCCCGTCAAACAGGAAGAGGTGCTGGCTCGCATTGCCACGCATATTCTGTGCGCGCGCGATCTGGCGCGGGCGCAATGCACGCTGGAGGCCAGCGGCAAGGCCGGGCTGACCCTGGACGGGCAGGGCAGGATCACCTGGGAAACTCCGCGCGCGGCCCGCTGGCGGGAGGATTACGGCCGCTGTCCCGCCGCTTCAACGGCGCCGCTGGCGTCGCGCCTGCAATCGTGGCTGGGGCAGGCCGATCAGCAAGGACTGTCCGAACCTAGCTTGTCCATCCAGGCGGCCGACAACCGCCTGACCTTTCACTACGCCGGCAGGGTTGCCGGCGGCGAATGCCTGCTGCTGGTGGAAGAGCAGAGCGTCATGCTGTCGGCGCAACGATTATCCGGAAGCTTCGGACTAACCCATCGCGAGGCGGAGGTTTTGAGCTGGGTTGCCGCAGGCAAGACCAACCGCGACATCGGTGACATCCTGGGGATGAGTCCGCGCACCGTGAACAAGCATCTGGAACACGTCTACGTGAAACTGGGTGTGGAAACCCGGGCCGCGGCGGCGGCGCTGTCGGTGCAGAAGGTTGCCGCACCGGTGGCCGCCGGCAAGAACAACTGAGACGCCGTAGCTGGTAAAGTGTCGGACGTGTCGCCGTCACGGTCCGCCGATCGAAGCTATGCCGGTTGCCTTCCGACCTGAGGTTCAATCGCCGCGGTACGCTCCGCCGGCGGTCATGGGCGCACCCTGGGGCACGGTGACGGTGCGGGCTGGATCGAATCCGGTGACCGTCTGGAAACCTTCATATCCCCTCGGGTTGCACACCACGCGCACCTGGTGCAGGGTATAATCGTTGACGTGATGGATGTGGCCGTGTATCCATAGCGCCGGCTCGTATCGCGCCAGCAGATGTTCCAGTTCGTTGCAGTACGCGTAACGGTAGAGCGACTGGTTGGCACCCTGCCAGCTCTGATGAGCGGGCGCGTGATGGGTGACGACCACCGTCGGTCCGTCGAACGGCTGGGCGAGCTGCTCATCGAGCCAGCGACGTGCCTCAAGGTTGGCGTGAGTGGTGTCGGCGGGGGTCAGCAGTCCGTCACCGTTGCGGATCTGCAGGTAATCGTTGATGTGCGAACGAGCGAGTTCCATCAGCTGATCGTTGCCGTTGTGGAAGTCCGTCCAGAGTGTCGTGCCGAGG
>CAYVOU010000228.1:1270-4227 GCA_964453295.1 uncultured Gammaproteobacteria bacterium | reverse complement strand
CATCGTCGACCGCGGCGACGGCGGCGCGCGGCAGCCACAGCGCAATTGGCGCCAGGGTTGCCGCCTTCAGCCAGAGGCGGCGGGATCCATCGATTGCGTCACTGCCTCCCTCGCAAAGCGTCGCGGCCGTTTCGGCGTCGCGCCCGCCGCGATCAATCATGCAGCGGCGGCGCGGCAGCGATGGAGGCGCCGACGCGCCTGTCGATGGTGGAGGCGGCCAGTGACTTCTGCTGCTGGTGACGGTTCCAGAGTTCCATCCCCTTCAGGCCCACATCGTAGTTATTGCCCGCATTCCAAAGCAGGTAACCTTGCACGCCGGTGTCGTAGGTTGCGCCGATTTGCGTGGTCACGTATTTCGGACCGTAGTGGTCCTTGACCTTGTAGGGAAAGGCCTGCAGCCAGGGCCTTATCTGCGCACCGCCGGGCCCGATCATCTTGAGCGTCTTCTGCACCCCTTGTGAGACGAAGAAGTACGGTTCCCATGCCGGGTAATCGTGGCCGTCGAACGGCGGGTAGAAGTGCGACGGGTAAAGCATCGGGCTGATCACGTCGGCGTAGTAGGACATGTCTTCCAGGTTCTGCCCGGTCACCATGATGTCGCGATGTTTGGCCCAGGCCATGACGCCGTAAACGTCGACGGATACCAGCACGCCCATCGGCCGCAACTGCTCACTGGCGCGCTTGAGGAAGCCGGTGATGACGGCATGTTTCGGCGTCTTGGTGATGTCGAACGAGTAGGCGATGTCGTTCATATCGCCCTCCGCCGGGAAGCGGATATAGTCGAACTGGATCTCGTCTATGCCGAGACCGGCGACTTCTTTGGCCAGAGCGATGTTGTAATCCTGCACTTCGACGTTGTTGGGGTCTGCCCACAGGAGCTTGGTGTGTTGCAGCCAGGGTCCGCCCGACTTGGACTTGAGCGCCAGCTGCGGTTCGGTGTGTGCCAGCAGCTTGTCGTGGAATACGGCCTGGCGCGCCACCACGTGGATGCCCTGCGCATGCAGCAGGTTGATGAGCTTGGGAAGATCTCGAATGGATCCGCGGGTGCTGGCCTTGATCTGTTCCGCCAGCGGCACGCGGCTGTCGTAGGAGACCACGCCGTCCATGTCCTTGATGTCGATGACGACGGTGTTGAGGCCCGCCGGTTTCATTTGCTTGACCAGCGTGAAGATGCGCTCGCAGCCCGCCGACGGTGCGGTGACGTAGATGCCCTTGGCAACGAAGTCGCGCAGAACCGGTACCGTATGCGCGACGAAAGGAATGGTGCGCAGTCCCGGGATTTCCAGCCGCTGGCCTGGCTGCAGAACGCTGTCCTTGAGACCGTTGCGGCTTTCGATGGCCTCAATCAGCTCGTTGACGGTGTAGTAGTTTGTGAACGGGAGGTAGCGCAGACCAATCCCGCCCAGGGTCTGGCCCCTCGTCACCGTGTCGTAGAGATGGCCATTCTCGAAGCTGCCCCCTTCCGGCATATCATGACGCAGCCGTTGCTCCAATCCCGGCAATAGCGCGGGCGTCGAGGCCGGTTGCGGTGCCTGCGCGATAACCGTTGCCGATGTCGCGGTTGCATCGGCGACATCGGCGGCATGCGAGATCGGTGCCGCGACGGTCAGAAACAATGCGATGCCTAACGAAAATACGCCGTTATTTAACGCATAACCAAGTGCGTAGATTCCCCCCTGCCGAATGCCGGAATGGCGCGCTGCGGAAAACATGGAATTGGATCTCGTTGTTTTGTCCCTTGTGTTAGTTTAACTGGAAATTCTCTGTGTGGATGCCGACCGGCATGACGACAGCTACGATTTTTTCTTACCGGCGAGCGTTCATGGCTGTTATTGCGGCGGCGTTGGCGACGAGCCTTATTCGTGTCGCGCCGGCCGCTGCGCTGGCCAAAGCTCTGCCGGCGGCGCTGGGCATGGACGCCGGCCGGCTTGCCCTGATCGACCCGGTGGTGGAAGATGGCATCAAGGCCGGTGACTTTCCGGGTGCCGTGGTCCTAATCGGCAGGCACGGACGAATCGCCTTCGAACGCGCCTACGGCGAACGCCGCTTGAAACCCAAGTCCGAACCGATGACCGTGGATACGGTTTTCGACCTGGCGTCGCTGACCAAGGCCGTTGCCACCGCGCCCGCGATTATGCAGCTGGTACAGGACGGCAAGCTGCGGCTGGACGCGCATCTTGGCGATCTGATCCCCGACTGCAACCGCAAGGACAAACGCGCCATCACGGTCCGCCAGCTGCTGGAGCACGACTCCGGATTGCGCCCGGGCTTCGACCGCGCCATCTTGCACCGCATCCATGGCTACGACGACGGGGTGCGGCTGGCCTGCCTCTCGAAACCGTTCGCCCGCCCGGGCCGGGAATTCCGCTACAGTGATTTGAACTACCTGTTGCTGGCCGAGATCGTGCGCCGGGTCAGCGGCCGGCGGCTGGACGAATTTGCCGCTGCCGGGTTGTACCGGCCCTTGGGCATGCACGATACCGGCTTCAATCCACCGCCGTCGCTGACGCCTCGCATAGCGCCCACCGACGCCGGTGCCGGCACGGTCGCCGACGGCATCGCCCGCCGGATGGACGGGGTCTCCGGCAATGCCGGTGTTTTCAGTACCGCGGGCGACCTCGCGGTGTATTGCGCCATGCTTCTGGATGGCGGCGAGTGGCATGGCACGCGGGTGCTCTCGCCCCTGGCCGTGCGTCGCATGACCACCCCGGCCACCGACCACAGGCAAGGCGTGCGCGGACTGGGGTTCGATATCGACACGGCGTATTCGGGTGCGCGCGGCGATCTGTTCCCCTATGGGTCCTTTGGCCATACCGGTTACACCGGGACGTCAATCTGGCTCGATCCCGGCACCGATACCTTCGTGATCATCCTGACCAGCCGGCTTTATCCCCATGGCCGGGGTGACGTGCGCGACCTGCGTTCGCAGGTCGCCAGCATCGCCGCCTCCGCCATCG
>CAYVOU010000228.1:0-1260 GCA_964453295.1 uncultured Gammaproteobacteria bacterium | reverse complement strand
CTGTGGGTGCGACGGCGTCCGAGCCCGTGATGACCGGCATCGACGTCCTGCGCGCCGAGGACTTCAGGCCCTTGCGCGGCCACCGCATCGGCCTGCTGACACAGCGCACCATGACGGGTTCCGACGGCCGGAGCACGGTGGAGACGTTGCGGACGGCGCCCGGCGTGACCCTGGTGGCGCTGTTCTCGCCGGAGCACGGCTTCGACGGTGATGGTAATGGCCGTATCGGTACGGAAAAAGACGGCGCCAGCGGTCTGCCGGTGTATTCGCTGTACGGCAAGACGCTGCGGCCCACGCCGGAGATGCTGAAGGGCATCGATACGCTGGTGATCGATCTGCAGGATGCCGGGGCACGTTTCTACACCTACATGACGACGATGGCCTACGCGATGGAGGCGGCGGCGAAGC
Organism: uncultured Gammaproteobacteria bacterium; assembly: GCA_964453295.1. GTDB lineage: Bacteria > Pseudomonadota > Gammaproteobacteria > JAJPIJ01 > JAJPIJ01 > CAYVOU01. The sequence continues at coordinate 852 of CAYVOU010000228.1, read as the reverse complement.
GGCACATCGCCGTGGTCGTGCTCGACCGTCCCGATCCAATCAATGGCGAGGCGGTCGAAGGCCCGTTGCCGGATGCCGACGAGCCCGCTTTCACGTCGTATTATCCAATGCCGATCCGGCACGGCCTGACCTTCGGCGAACTCGCGCGCCTGTTCAACACCGAAAAGCACATAGGGGCGGATTTGACGGTCGTCCCGATGCGGCACTGGCAGCGGCGCATGTGGTTCGATGAAACAGGCCTGAGCTGGACCAATCCCTCGCCGAACCTGCGCAGTCCCCTGGAGGCCGCGCTTTATCCGGGCATTGGCGCCATCGAAGGCACCCGCATTTCGGTCGGCCGCGGCACCGACACGCCTTTCGAGCAACTGGGTGCGCCGTGGATAGATGGTCCCCGACTGGCCCGATATCTGAACCGGCGTCGGTTGCCGGGGATCCGGTTCTACCCGCGCAGCTTCACGCCCGTTGCCGCCCCGTACAAGGATCAGCTTTGCCACGGGATAGGCATATCGTTGCTCGATCGCGACGCTTTTCTGCCGGTACGCACCGGCCTGGAGATCGCCGCCGCTCTGAATCGCCTGTTCAAATCCGATTACCGCCTGGGGGACGAGAAGCGCTTGCTCGGCTCACGCCGGATCCTCGAACGCGTGCTGGCCGGGGACGACCCGGCGCGCATCGCCGCGGATTACGCCGCCGCCGACGCCCGCTGGCGCGCAACGCGCGCGCCCTTCCTTCTATATCATTGAGTCCCGTCGGCGCGGGGGCAGGAACAATTGCACCGGTGCTCGCATCCAAGCCGCTTATAAACATCGGCGCGCGATTGCCGGATCGCGTTCATCATCTCGTGCGGTTCAG
>CAYVOU010000227.1:0-4231 GCA_964453295.1 uncultured Gammaproteobacteria bacterium | reverse complement strand
GCCAGTAACTGCACGCCCAGGCTGCTCAGCGCCACGGCGGCCCATACGCCCAGGCCCATCAGGATCGGACGCGATCCGGTCGCCAGCATGCGGCGCAGATCCGAGGACAGGCCAATGGCGGTCAGTGCCATGATGATCATGAACTGTGCCGCGTCGTGGATCGCCGGTGACCACGCTGCCGGCACCAGGTCCAGGCTGCGTAATGCGGAGGCGGCAACGAACCAGAGAATGAACCACGGGAAAACGCGGCGCAGGCGGAAGTTGCTGTCGCGTTTGTGGTGCTTGCGCATCTCGATGAAAGCCAGCGCCAGACACACCGGCACGATCAGAGTGGAGCGGGTCAGCTTCACGATGGTGGCGTAGTCACCCGCAGCCTTGCCGTAGGTGTAGCCGGCGGCGACTACCGAGGAGGTGTCATTGATGGCCGTGCCGGCCCACAGGCCGAATCCGTGGGCGCTGAGGTGCATCATGTGACCCAGCGCGGGGAATATCAGCACCGCCACCAGGTTGAACAGGAAGATCGTGGAGATCGCGAACGCGGTTTCATGGTCGTCCGCACGGACGATGGGGGTTGCCGCGGCGATGGCGGAGCCCCCGCAGATCGCGGTGCCGATGCCGATCAGCAGCTTCAGCCGCGGGGGGATACCCAGCAGGCGGCCGAGCAGGGCGGCGGAGAGGAAGGCGGCCGTGATGGTGACCGAGGTCACGCCCAGCGATGCGGCGCCGGTGTGCAACACCTGTGCCAGGCTCAAATTCAGGCCCAGTACGACGATCGACCATTGCAGTATCTGTTTGCCGGCCATGCGGATCCCGGCAGCGAAGCGCGCCGGGGGTGTCCAGGCATTGCGTATTGCGATCCCCATCACGATGCCGAACACGGGTCCGCCCACCAGCGGCCAATGCCGCCCAAGGACCAGTGCAAGGCAGGCGACCAGGGTGGTCAGCAGCAGGCCGGGCAAGGTGCGATCCGGAGTGCGTTCGGATCCGGCCCCGATTTCGAGGGGGAGTATGTCGGTGGTGGTGGACATGGGCGGGCGCCTTGTTTGGGAGCGCGCATTGTGCAGTGGGTCAGATGAAAGTAAAATTGATTATTACTTAATTAATCTATAAATATTGCTTATGATCTCCTACACACCGCGCCAGTTGGAGGCCTTCACCGCCGTGGCCGCCCACGGCAGCGTGAGGAGGGCGGCCGAACAGTTGCACCTGACCCAACCGGCGCTGAGCATGGCCCTGGCTGATCTGGAGCGGCAGCTCGACACGCGCCTGTTTGATCGCGAGCGCGGACGACTGCACCTGAGCATGCGCGGCCGGGAGCTGCTGCCGCTGGCGCAGGAAATTCTCGAACGGATGCAGGATCTGGAGCGGCGTGCCGGCAATATCGCCGATACGTTGGGTGGCGAACTGCGTCTCGGTGCCAGCAACACCGTGGGCAACTACCTGGTCAACGAACTGCTGGGAGATTTCGTCGCGGCATACCCCGAGGTGGCGGTGCAGTTGCGTGTAGCCAATACCAACACGATCGTTGATGACGTGCTGAGCCATGCACTGGACCTGGGTTGCGTGGAAGGCCCGGTTTGCCATCCGCAGCTGGAGATCTTGGCTTGGCGCGAAGATACGCTGGTGGTATGCGCGCGGCCGGACCATCCGCTGGCACACCGGAAACGGCTGCGCGCCAAGGATTTTGCCGACACGGGCTGGATTGTGCGCGAATCCGGATCGGCCACGCGAACGCAGTTCGAACGGACCCTGGCCGCGCTACCGGACGTGCGGGTGGTGCTGGAGCTGGGACAGGTCGAGGCCATCAAGCAGGCCGTCGGCGCCGGCCTCGGCCTGGCCCTGTTGCCACGCGTGGCGTTGGACGACGCCCTGGCCGCAAAGCGCCTGGTACGGTTGCCGACGCCCTTCCTGGATCTCCGTCGGCAGCTTTCCCTGGTGATTCACCGCAAACGCTACCGCGGCCCGGTGATGCAGGCTTTCCTGACTCAGGTGCTCAAGGGGGATTGACACTGGTCGTAGATTGGCTTGTCAGCGGCCACGATAAATGCGGGGCATTCCTGTGACCGAAGCCACGCTGAATCTCCGTTGTGATTAGTGAAATGCGTGCGGATTTGAAAAGAAGGTGCGCGGTGATGGATATTTCAGGGAGAAAAGCCGGATCCGGACAGGCGGAGTACAGGTGGGGTTGATTTAGGGCCTGCGGTCGTCGATGCTGCACCGGCCATGACTCCCGCTGCTTCCCCACCCGTCTATCGCGACCGCGATTTCCCCGTTTATTTGTGTGCCCGGTTCTTCGCGAGCACCGCGGTGATGGTGCAATCAGTCGCAGTGGGCTGGCAGATCTATGGGATCTCGAACAGCCCGCTTTCGTTGGGCCTTGTCGGCCTGTCCCAATTCCTACCGATGTTCCTGCTCACGCTGCCGGCAGGAGAGATTTCCGACCGGTTCGACCAGCGCAAGGTTCTGGCCGCCGCGCTGGTACTGGAGGCCGTCTGCAGCGGCTTGCTGGTGACGCTCACCTTCGCACAGCCAGGGACGGCGCGGCCGTTCTATGCGGTCATGGTACTGTTCGGCTGCGCACGCGGGTTCTCCGGACCGGCCGGGCAGTCGCTGCTGCCTTTTCTGGTGCCGCCGGAACGGCTTACCCATGCCATCGCCTGGGGTTCCTCGATATTTCAGATCGCGGTGATAGCCGGCCCGGCCATCGGCGGTTTCCTCTATGCCCTGAGTCCGTCGGCGGCGTATGCGGTGTGCCTTGTCGGATTTTTAGGCGCCGGCATCGGCATAGCAACGCTGAGCGGACGGCGCCGGCCCAGGGATGACGCGCCGATGGCCAACCGCTTGGAACGCGTGAAGGAGGGTGTGCGGTTCGTTCGCTCTCGACCCGTGGTGCTGGGCGCGATTTCCCTCGATCTCTTTGCGGTGCTGCTTGGCGGTGCGACCGCACTGTTGCCGGTTTTCGCGCGCGATATTCTGCACACGGGTCCCATCGGCCTGGGGGTGCTGCGTAGCGGTCCCGCCGTGGGCGCGGCCCTGATGGCGCTTTACCTGACGCGCGAACCGGTCCGGCGCGGTACCGGTCGCAAGATGTTCGCGGCCGTCGCCATCTTCGGTTTGGCGACCATCGTGTTTGGCCTGTCGAAGAATTTCTACCTGTCGCTCGGGGCGCTGGCGATTCTGGGCGCTTCCGATCAAATCAGTGTCTTCATCCGCACCGCGCTCATTCAATACGCTACGCCCGACGCGATGCGCGGCCGGGTCAGCGCGGTGAACATGCTGTTCATCGGCGCATCCAATGAGCTTGGCGAGTTCGAATCCGGCGTCACCGCCGCCCTGTTCGGTACCGTACCGGCGGTACTGATAGGCGGGATTGGCACGCTTGGCGTCGTTGCACTCTGGATGAAGGCATTCCCGCCGCTGCGCAAGGTGAATCGCCTGACGGATGTGCAGGCGCGCTGATGAATCGACCCTTGGGGTTGGGTGAAATGCACGCGGCCGCTTTCCACCGAGAGCTGATACCGATCGCCCCTTTGCCGGCCCATGTACCCAGGTCGATCTTCGCTCCGGTCGGTGCGTGAAAAGCCGAGATGTGGGTAAAGGTCAGCATACGTCCCGGAGTTTTGGTCATAGAGAATGATCGCGCTGATGGTGTTTGGCCGGTCATAGCGATTTGCGAACATGTGAGCACATCATTAGGATTATGAAGAAAACCGGCGGTGTCCAATTTGAGTGCCGGATCGCTCCCAGTCGGGGCGCGACAAGCGACGAACATGCGACGGAAAGGGGGGCGTATTAATGGCCGACAAGAAGGTAAGGCAGAGCCACACAGGTGGCAAGGGCCGGATCAGCCGCCGGGATTTCATGAATGGTGTGGCCATCACCGTCGGTGCATCCCTGTGCCCCATCCATCGTGCCTTTGCCGCGGATTCAGGTCCCGATCCCTCGCCGCTTGACCCCCTGTTGGCTCGAGGCATTAACCAGGATAATCCACGCTACTATCCCCCGGCCCTGGAAGGAATGCGGGGCAGTCACCCTGGTTCCTTTGAAACCGCGCATCATCTGCGCGATGAAAAATACTGGCGCGATTTCAACGATATCAAGGACACCGGCGAGAGTTATGACCTTGTCGTGGTCGGCGGCGGAATTAGCGGCCTCGCCGCCGCCTATTTCTTTCAGAAGCAGCAGCCAAAGGCGAAGATTCTGATTCTTGATAACCACGATGATTTCGGTG
>CAYVOU010000226.1:0-4233 GCA_964453295.1 uncultured Gammaproteobacteria bacterium | reverse complement strand
GTTGATTCAGGGCCTTGGCCACGTCTCCGGCAAACTGCGCGTAGATCCGGTTCAGCCCCTTGTCGATGGCATTCACAGTCGCCATGATGCCGTCGTCGGCCGCCGGCACATCCGCGGTATAGTCCTTGAGCAGGAGCGGCTTGCCGCGGCGATCCTCCAACTGAAGTTGCAATTCGACGTGGGTGGTGACGCCAGATTCCTGGACCTGACGCTCGAAACGCTCGATGCGCCCCTTCACCACGAGGTCGGGCACAGCGTCAATACTGGTCATCACCATGCGGCCCGCGCCTATCGCGCGCAGATAGGCTGCCAACTGCTGCTGTACCATCTTGGGCGGGGGATCGACCCAGAGGTGATAGGCGTATCGCTTCAGCATCAGGCCCTGCGCATCGTCGGTGTAAAGCAGCGCCCGGTCGGAGTGCAACCCGTCCGCGCGCAGCACCCGCACGACGATGACACCGTCGGTCCAGGGCGAGGCTTCATGTTGTGCAGCCTGGGGCGGCGGCAGACGATAGAAATCGTCCGTGGGTACGGGCGGCGCCTTGGCGCAGCCGCCGGCCGCCAGCATCAGGAACAATGTCAGCGTCCACGTTTTCACTTTTTGTCCTCGGCGTCGTTGTTCTTGACCTTGTCCTGCTGCGGGGAGCTGTTCAACAGCAGGCCGGGATTCTCGCGAATCTGCCGGCTGAACTCGTGGACGTTGCGGCTGGTCCCGTCCAGATGATACATGACGGAATCTATGCTTTCCGACACCGTCTGCAGGCTGCGATGCAACTCCTGCATGGCGGACGCGGCATCCTTCACCGACTTCGATACGTTTTCCTGGTTGGACGAGACCATGGTATTCAGTTCAATCAGGACATGATCCATTTCCTGGCGGGTCGTCTCGATACGGCTCACCAGATCGTTGAGATTGCTTGACGCCTTCTCGCCATTGGTGAGGATAGTGGTCAAGTGCCGCTGATTTTCCTTGCCCAGCATGACATTGAGCTGGTCGGCGGAGCGATCGACCTTGGCGATGACCTTCTTCAGTTGGTCGAACAACTCGGGATCGTCCACCCGCTTGCGCAACGATTCGACCAGCGGCCGGACGTCGCTGGCTGAAAGATCACGATATTCATCGGCCAGCGCACCGAAACGATTGTTGAGATTTTTCAGCACCGGTTCGATCCCGTTTTTCGACAGATCACGAAAGTCGGCGGCAACGTCATTGAGCGCTGCAAAGATGTTCGCCTGCTCCTGACCCGGGATCTCGGCGCCGGGCTTCAGCATCGCGGTGCTCTTTCCTGCCTGGATGTCGATGGAAACACCGGAGAGGAGCCCGGAAGCGACGATGCGTGCGACGCTGTCCTTCGGGATCTGCCAGTCCTTGGTGACGCTGAGTTCCACCTTGTAGTGCATGCCGTGAGGCGTGCGCTCAGGCGTGATCGCCTCGACCTGGCCTATCTGATATCCCTCGTAGAACGCACCCGTCCCGAACTTGATGCCCGCAACGTTGTTGTAGTAGACGAAGTAACGATCGCTGGGGCCGCTGCTGCCGGTGAGTCGGTACAGCAGCCAGAGGAAGGCAACGCCTACCGCCAGGACGAAAACTCCCACCACCAGATAATTAACGTTGTCGCGTTTCACGGGCTTGCTGCTCCTAGGCTTCCGTCAGTCGCGCCAGATACTCCTCGGCGTCGATTTCCTCTTCGCGCGGGCGGCGGTTTAGCAGATCCTGCACGCGCGGATTGTCGCAGTTGCGCACTTCGTCGACGGTACCCGTCATGAGAATGCGGCCATGGTCCAGAACGGTGATGCGATCGGCGATTTTGAAGGCACTGTCCAGCTCGTGCGTAACCACCACTATCGACATCCCCATCGCCTCGCGCAGGCGCAGGATCATCTCGTCGAGTTCCGCCGACACGACCGGGTCCAGGCCCGCCGAGGGCTCGTCGAAGAACAGCAGTTTCGGGTCCATGATGATGGCGCGGGCGACCGCCGCGCGTTTGATCATCCCGCCCGACAGCTGCGCCGGCATCAGGTTCTCGAAGCCGCTCAGATTGACCACTTCGAGCTTGATGCGGGTCATGATGTTCATGGTCGCCTCGTCGAGCTTGGCATGCTCGCGCAACGGCAGCTTTATGTTTTCGCCAACCGTCATGGAACTGAACAATGCGCCGCCCTGGAACGCCACCCCCATTCTCTTGCGCAACTGGTGCAGCTCCGCGACGCTGGCCTTGGAGACATCCACGCCAAGCAACTTGACACTGCCGCCGGTCGGCACGTTCAGTCCCAACAGATGGCGCAGCAACGTGCTCTTGCCGGAGCCACTGCCGCCCATGATGATCATGATCTCGCCCGCCTCGACGGTAAGATTCACGTGATCGAGGATCAAGCGCGTGCCGTAGTGCGCGACGAGATCCTTGACCTCGATCACCGGCGCCGGCTTGCTTTCGTTATCGGCGGCCATCGCTCAACGGTTTAGGAAATAGGTGAAAAGCATGTCTGCCAGGACGATGTAGGATATCGACAGCACCACGGAACGGGTGGTGGCACGGCCTACCCCCTCGGCGCCGCCGGACACCTGAAAGCCATTGCTGATGCCGATAACGGTGATGATGATGCCGAACACCAGGCTCTTGATCAGTCCCTGCATGACGTCATCCATGGTCAGCGCCGCGAGCGTGCGGTCCAGGTAGGCGTCGAAGCTGAGCCCGAGCTCCAGTCTTGAGAACACGGCGCCGCCCAGGCAACCGGCAAAATCTCCGAAAAAGGACAGCGACGGCACCATCACCAGCATCGCCGCCAGGACCGGTGAGGCCAGATAGCGAACCGGATTGACGCTCATTACCCGCAAAGCGTCGATTTCCTGTGAAACCTGCATCGTCCCGATGCGGGCGGCGAGCGCCGAGCCGGAACGGCCGGCCACCACGATCGCGGTGATGAGCGGCGCGAATTCCCGGGTGACCGACAGCGCGATCCCGACCACGACCTCTTGCTCGGCACCGAAGGTTTTAAGCGTGTGTATGCCCTGGATGGCCAGCATGATGCCGATGGTGAAGGACAGGATGAAAACGATCGGCGTGGCGGCGATGCCGACGGTCATCATCTGCGTGAAGATGGTCGACAGCCGCACCGGCTGTTTCGAGAACGCGCCGAAAACCAGCCAGTAGGCGCTTTCGACGAACAGCAGGAAGTAATATCCGAACTCCTCAATGGCGTCGACCACCGCCTTGCCGAGGTGTTCCAGCGAATGCAGTACGGGATTGGTGGAGGTTTCAGCCATCCGCCCTGACGCGCTCGGCGACGTCGGCGTGTATGGGAAAGACCTTGTCGAGCCGCGCCAGTTTGAGAACGTTCATGGCCGCGTTGCTCACCCCCACCAGGCCGAAACGGAGTTTGTTCTTCTTGGCCGTCTGATAGCCTTCGACCAGACTGGCTACGCCGGAACTGTCGATATAGTCGACGTTGGACAGGTCCACCAATACGTGCCTGGCATCATTGAGACAGGACAGAATCGTCGCGCGCGCATCCGGCGAGCAGGACAAATCCACCTCCCCGGTCAGCATCACAATCGCGTACCCGCCCTCGTCGCGAACCGCATAACTCATGTCGACATCCCTTATGCCCGGCGACAGTGGGCCGACTCCCACCCGCCTGTATTCTAGTTCGACCGGCAACGCACCCCGGCGCACCGCCCCCCCTTATCTCCCTGCCTGGCCGTGCGGACCGCGGTACCGCTCGCGCCTGTCATCGTGGCCGATGTCATTCCCCCTGGTCCTGCCCGCACCGGCAGGTATCCGACTATGCCGTGCACCGGAGTCGGGTGGCGTTTAGCGGATTTTCTTGCGCATGCGGAGGTAGTTTCCACATTCCCCGGCCAGATGACCATAGACGTAATCATCCATGATGCTGCCGATGAAATGCGTCCCCAGCCCGCCGGGCCGGATTTCATCCAGTGGCCGCGGCCTGATCGCGGCCAGGTCAACCGGTGCTGCGAAATCCGTGAGATTAAATTCCAACTCGCTGCCATTATTGAGGATTTCCAGGACAATTGCACCTGAACAATCGCCCTTATAGGCGTGCTGGATGATGTTCATGCAGGCCTCATTTACGGCCAACGCCAGCTCCGCTGCCAGCTTCGCGTCGCAGCCGCTGGCAACGGCTGTTTCATGGACACGCCGCCGGATGTCCTTGAGCGACCGCGGGTCCGCGGTAAACCGCAGGGTCTGCCCGCATACCTCGTTCATT
>CAYVOU010000225.1:0-4237 GCA_964453295.1 uncultured Gammaproteobacteria bacterium | reverse complement strand
CGAAGCTTGAGTTCCCGGCCAATCTCCTCGAGCAGGCCCACCTCAGCGCCGGTCAGGTCGCCGTTGGCCGGCAGCAGGTCGTAACCGGCGACCGGCAGCGACACCTTGGCCTCCGCCACGGCCAGGTCGTTCATCAGCACGTCGAAGGACGAATGGTGCAGTTCGCTCTTGTCGACACCGCTGCCCATGGTGGCATTGCCCTGCGGGTCGAGGTCGACCAGCAGGACGCGACGGCGCGTGGCAGCCAAGGATGCCGCCAGGTTGACGCTGGTGGTGGTCTTGCCAACCCCACCCTTCTGGTTGGCGATTGCAAAGGTCTTGGCCATGTCGCGAAACGCCCGGTATCTCAATCAGCTCCCGATCATGCTACCGGAATTGCCATCCATCTCCTAAAGGATCTCTAGCGGCGGCACCCGCCAGGGTCTGGCGCCCCCGCCGCTCAACCCGATCCGGGCGACGGTTCGCGCTCGGCGATCAGCACCTGGCGGGTGGCCTCCAGGTGCGGAACGCTGAGGGGCTGCGCATGCACCCGCCATTCCGGTCCGGCACCACGCGCTTCCTCCTCCGCCCGCGTCGCTTTCATGGCCAGCACGCGCCCGCCCGGCGCGAGCACGGGCGCCGCCAGCTCCAGCAGCCGGCCCAGTTCTGAAAACGCGCGTGATACGACAGTGTTGTACTGACCCGAGTCGCCGGTCGCGCCAAAATCTTCCATGCGTGCCTGCACGACTTCCACATTCCCGAGCTTCATTTCGATGACGGCCTGGGTCAGGAAGCGCGTCTTCTTGCCGCTGGCGTCCAGCAGCGTCACCGCCAGCGATGGGTCGGCGATCGCCAGCACCAGCCCGGGCAGGCCGGCGCCGCTGCCCACGTCCAACAGCCGCGGACCCGCGACATAGGGCAGCACCGCCAGGCTGTCCAGCAGGTGCGCCGGCACCATCAGCCAGGGATCGCGGATCGCGGTGAGGTTGTAGACCCGGTTCCATTTCGCCAGCAGCCGCAGGTACTCCAGCAGCCGGCGCAGACAGGCCGGATCGGGCGTCAGCCCCAGTTCGCGCACCCCGGCTGCCAGATTCTCCGCCAGGGCCAGCGAAGCGACGTTCGGCACGCCCTGATTCATGGTCACGGCGGGTAGGGCGGGAGGCGGCGCGGCGGCGTCACTATGCCGAGCGCTTCCCGAGATGAACCAGCAGCAATGAAACGGCGGCCGGCGTCACACCGGATATCCGGGCCGCCTGGCCGATGGTGGCGGGACGGAAATCGGAGAGTTTCTGAATAACTTCGTTCGACAGCCCGCGCACCTCGCGGTAATCGAGATCGGCGGGCAGGCTGGCCTCTTCGTGGCGTCGCTGGCGGGCAATCTCATCCTGCTGCCGGTCGATATAACCCTGGTAACGCGCCTGCACTTCCAGTTGTTCGATCACTTCACGATCGTCCATTGCGTCACCGAACACCGGCAATCCCGCCAGCGCGGTATAACTTACGTTCGGCCGTTTGAGCAGATCGGCGGCACGGTATTCGCGGTCCAGGGACTGGCCCAGCACCCGCTCGGCCTCGGCCGCCGCCGTGTTGTGGGGAGTAATCCAGGTCTCGCGCAAGCGCTGCTGTTCGCGCGCGATCAGGTCCCGCTTGGCCTCGAAACGCCGCCAGCGGGCCTCGTCCACCAGTCCCAGCTCACGGCCCCTCGGTGTCAGCCGCAGGTCGGCGTTGTCCTCGCGCAGCATGAGGCGGTACTCGGCGCGGCTGGTGAACATGCGGTATGGCTCAGTGGTGCCGCGGGTCACCAGATCGTCGATCAGCACACCCAGATAGCCCTCGTCGCGGCGCGGACACCAGGCGGCGTCGCCGCGCTGCGCCAGCACCGCGTTGACGCCGGCCAGCAGGCCCTGTGCCGCCGCTTCCTCGTAACCCGTCGTGCCGTTGATCTGGCCGGCGAAAAACAGCCCGGGGATGGCCTTCGTCTCCAGCGACGCCGAGATGTCGCGCGGATCGAAGTAATCGTATTCGATGGCATAGCCCGGCCGGGTGATATGGGCGTTCTCGAAGCCGCGGATGCTGCGCACCAGTTCATACTGAACGTCGAAAGGCAGGCTGGTGGAGATGCCGTTCGGATAGATCTCGTCGGTATCCAGCCCCTCCGGTTCGACGAAGATCTGGTGCGAGCCTTTGTCCGCGAAGCGCACCACCTTGTCCTCCACCGACGGGCAATAGCGCGGACCGACGCCGTCGATTTTTCCCGAATACATGGGCGAACGATCCAGGCCCGCGCGGATGACTTCGTGGGTACGCTCGTTGGTCTGGGTGATGTGGCAATGCACCTGCCGGGGATGCATGTCACGGCGGCCCATGAAGGAAAACACCGGCAGCGGCTCATCGCCGGCCTGCACCTCGAAGCGCGAATAATCCAGGCTGCGGCCGTCCAGGCGCGGCGGTGTACCGGTCTTGAGCCGGCCGACGCGCAGTTTCAGTTCGCGCAGCCGTGCGCTGAGGGCGTTCGACGGCGGATCGCCGGCACGGCCGCCCTGGTAGTTGGCCTCGCCGACGTGGATCCGGCCCGCCAGGAAGGTGCCGACCGTAAGCACGACGGCCGGGGCGAGGAACTTCAGGCCTATCTGCGTGACGACGCCGGCCACCCGGCCGTTCTCAACGATCAGGTCTTCCACCGGCTGCTGGAACAGGGTGAGATTGGACTGGGTTTCCAGGGCCCTGCGTACGTACTGGCGATAGAGGGCGCGGTCGATCTGGGCGCGGGTGGCGCGCACCGCCGGTCCCTTGCTTGCATTCAGGGTGCGGAAATGGATGCCGCAGTGATCCGCGGCCAGGCCCATCAGCCCGCCCAGCGCATCGATTTCCCGCACCAGGTGACCCTTGCCGATGCCGCCGATGGCGGGATTGCAGGACATCTGGCCCAGGGTTTCGATGCTCTGCGTCAGCAGCAGCGTGCGCGCGCCCATGCGCGAGGCGGCCATGGCCGCCTCGGTGCCGGCGTGGCCGCCGCCAACGATGATGACTTCGAAGCTTTGAGGATGGAACATCGTCAAACCTGCTTCGCACCCGGTTTCGCGGCGCGGATCCATAAGATTTAAAAGGTTAGCCATTATAATCCCAGCCAGGCTCGCGCCGTAATGGCAACGGCTTTTTGTCGACGGGCGAGTGCGGAGCCGGCACTCACGACGGCCCGCGAGTCTCAAACCGACGTTCCGGAGATTGCGTCTTGCTGAAGCTTTACGGATATCCCGCCAGCCGCTCGATCCGCGCCGCCTGGGCGCTGGAAGAGGCCGGGGCCGAGTATGAATACATCAAGGTCGACCTGGCCGCGGGTGAAGGCCGCAGCGCCGGGTACCTGCGCCTGAATCCCGGTGGCAAGGTGCCGGTCCTGGTCGACGGCGACCGCGTCCTGGTGGAATCGGCGGCAATCTGCGTGCACGTCGGCGAGCGTTTCCCCGATTCGCGACTGGTGCCGGCGGCCAACGCGGGCGCCGAACGCGATGCCTTCTGGCAATGGATGTTCTTCGTAAACTCGGAACTGGAACAGCCGCTGTGGACGCTGGCCAAACACCGTTTCGCCCTCCCCAAGGACAAGCGCGTGCGGGCGGTGCTGGATACCGCCAAGTGGGAATTCGGCATTGCCGCGAAAATCCTGGATCAGCATCTCGCCGGCCGGCGCTTCATCGCAGGCGATGCCTTCAGCGCCGCCGATATACTCGCCAGCCAGACGCTGCGATGGGCGAGCAACATTCACCTGCCGCTGCCCTCGCCCGCCAGCGAGGCCTATCTGCAGTCCATGTTGCAACGGCCCGCCTTCCAGCGCGCCCTGCAGCGCGAGTCGGCCCTTTGAAACCAAGAGCCGCGACATGATGCCGGAAACGCGGCTGTGCCTGGTTCGCCATGGCGAGACGCACTGGAACGCCGATCGGCGGATCCAGGGACAGATCGACTCCGGCCTGAACGAAACCGGCACCCGCCAGGCCGCCGCCGCGGCGGCGGCACTGGCCAGCATTGCCTTCGATGCCGTGTATTCCAGCGATCTGCGCCGCGCCCGCGACACCGCGGAAGCCATCGCCGCGGCGCAGCCGCGCGTCACGGTGCGACTGGATCCCGGCCTGCGCGAACGTCACTACGGCATATTCCAGGGCCTGACCTACGAGGAGGCAAGAACGCGCTATCCCCACGCCTACGGGCACTTCCACGTGCGCGATACCGAGTACGATTTCGAAAATGGGGAGAGCCTGCTGGGCTT
>CAYVOU010000224.1:0-4264 GCA_964453295.1 uncultured Gammaproteobacteria bacterium | reverse complement strand
AAAGAAACCCCGCTTCGGCGGGGTTTCCTTTTGGCAGCGTTTCCCCACGGGGTGCCGGACTTTTTCATGATGCGTTCGAGTCCCGCTGAGATTTCCCGACGGGCGGACACGTTCAATGGTGAGTGTTGTCAACGCACGGTAACAGATAGAAACTAAACTTAATGTAGACTTTTAAACTGGCATGCGTAACTTTTGCCATTGAAGAACACACCGACGACACAGCATTCGCTGTTAACGACCGCGACGGCACCGCCGTTGCGGTATCCCATTGCCCGGATCGTTTCCGGCGGTCAAACCGGTGCGGACCGCGCCGCCCTGGACTGGGCGATCGACTGCGGCGTGCCGCACGGGGGATGGTGTCCCGTGGGGCGACGGGCCGAAGACGGCGTCATCGGCCCCAGGTATCAGCTTACCGAAACGAGCTCACGCGGCTATTGGCACCGCACCCGCCTGAACGTCCGCGACAGCGATGGCACCCTGATCCTGATACTGGGGCGGGTCGAAGGCGGCACGCTCGAGACGCTGCATTACGCCCGGCAACTGCTCAAACCGCGCGTGCTGGTCAGCCTCGATGCCGGCATCACCGACCGGGTCATAGAAACAATCGAGCCCTGGCTGCAGCTTTCGTCGATCCGGACCCTGAATGTCGCCGGGCCGCGCGAAAGCGAGCGGCCCGGCATTTACCGGCTGACCTATTCGCTGCTGTGCCGGCAATTCCTCGAGCAGGACTAAGCGGCCCGGCCCGCGTCAGCCGGTCGCGGCCACTTCCGGGAAATCCGTCGCCAGCGACACGGCTTTCCAGGTCTCCAGCTCGTTGCTGAATTCCTCCAGCTTGGCGTTCACCGTGTCGAAGGCCATCTTGCCGAGGACCAGATGCAGCGGCGGTTGTGGCGCCGCCACGGCGTCCAGGATCGCCTCGACCGCGCGTACCGGGTCGCCGGCCTGTTTGCCGCTGTAGCCTTGGATCCCTTCCCGGCGCGCGCCCGCCGTTTCGGCATAGTCAGGGATCGCGACTTTCGGGGTACGCAGCGAGCGGCCGCCCCAGTCGGTACGGAACGGTCCAGGCTCGACGATCGTCACCTTGATGCCCAGCGGCGCGGCTTCCTTCGCCAGTGCCTCGGAAAGGCCTTCCACCGCAAACTTGGTGGCGTTGTAGTAGCCGATCCCCGGAAAGCCGACGAGCCCGCCGACCGAGGAGATGTTGACCACGTGCCCGCTGCGGCGTCCGCGCATGCCGGGCAGTACGGCCCGGGTCAGATCGATGAGGCCGAAGACGTTGGCCTCGAACATCGCACGGATCTCTTTTTCCTCGCCTTCTTCGATCGCCGCCAGGTAGCCGTAGCCGGCGTTATTGACCAGCACGTCGATGCGGCCGAAATAGTCGTCGGCCTTTTGCACCACCTCGAGGATTTGATCGGGTCGCGTAACGTCGAGCGCCGCGCGCAATACGCCGTCGTCCGGCGCGAACTCATCCAGCGATTCGGGTTTGCGCGCGGTGGCGACGACGCGGTGGTCGCGATGCCTGGCGGCGCGCACGAGTTCACGGCCGAAGCCGGTGGAGCAGCCGGTGATAAACCAAACTGGGGAATCGGTGGCCATGGGCAAACCCTCCTTGGGGAAAGTTGAGAAGTGAATACAGTCGACAGCTTATTATCGCAATCAGCGTATTACATGATGACACCAATGTCGTTGAGAAGTTTTACGCGAATCCGGATAGCGGAGCGCACGCGCCTGGTGGCAATCAACCGCTCGGGATCATCACATGAATCCGATGGTTCGCTTGTGTGCACAAGCTATCAATTTCGGGTCGCGGGCCGCGGCGCATAAGGCCTATACTGCACGGATGTTTGCCGCAACGACCCATCTGCAGGCGATGCAAGACTTGCCGCGGCGGCTGAGAGAGGTCCGCGCCCGCACGGATGCCTTTTTCACGCTGCTGCAGCCGGACGCGTGGTATGCGCGCCCAATCGCCGAGCGAAACCGCTTCATCTTCTATCTCGGACACTTGGAAGCCTTCGATTGGAATCTGCTTCAGGAGCGCCTGTTGCAGGCCGGTACGTTTCATCCTGAATTCGATCGATTGTTTGCGTTCGGCATCGATCCGGTGGGCGGCGGCCTGCCCGACGATCTGCCGGAGGACTGGCCCGGCATGGACGAAGTGCTTGGCTACGTGAATCGCACACGGGATCTCATAGACGCCGGTCTTGAGCGCCTGGGTCCCGCCGACTGGTGCAATTCGGATGAAGGTGCCGACTATGATGCAACGACGCTGCTGAATGTGGCGATCGAACACCGGCTCATGCACGAGGAGACGCTCGCCTATATGTTGCATCAGCTGCCGCACGAGCTGAAGGTCGCGCAAGGCTCGGCCGCGGTCCGTGTCGATGTTCCGTTGACGTCGGCGATGCTGCTCATCCCTGGAGGAACAGCCACCCTCGGCCTCTCCCGCGACGAAACCGACGCATTCGGCTGGGACAACGAATTCGACGCCCATGCGGTCGACGTGCCCGAATTCGAGATCGACAAGTACAAGGTGACCAACGGCCAGTATCTCGAGTTCATGCGTCAGGGCGGTTACGACGATGCTGCGTACTGGAGCGCCGATGACTGGCAATGGCGGACGGACAACGACATTCATCAGCCTGCGTTCTGGAAAAAGATCGGCACGCGCTGGATGTTGCGTACGATGTTCGACGAAATCCCGCTGCCTTCCGACTGGCCGGTGTATGTCAGCCACGCCGAGGCCAGTGCCTATGCGCGCTGGGCCGGAAAGGCGCTGCCCAGCGAGGCGCAATGGCACCGCGCCGCCTACGGTACGCCGCGCGGCGAGCAACGCGCATACCCCTGGGGCGCTGGGCCGCCGAGTGCGGGATTGGGGAATTTCGATTTTCACCATTGGGACCAGGCTCCGGTCCAGGCCTTTCCTGCCGGCGAAAGCGGATGGGGCGTGGCGGACATGACGGGCAACGGCTGGGAATGGACCTCCACCTTGTTTGAGCCTTTCGCGGGCTTCAAGCCGTTTTCGTTTTATCCCGGCTACTCCGCCGATTTCTTCGATGGCAAGCACTACGTGATGAAAGGCGGCTCGCCGCGCACTGCCGCATGCATGCTACGCCGTTCGTTCCGCAACTGGTTCCAGGCGCACTATCCTTACATCTATTCCGGGTTCCGCTGCGTGAACGACCCGGAAAGGGGGCATGCATGACGCAGACCTCCGCCAGTCTCGCCCCCGTCAATCAGTTCGCCGAGGAAGTCCGCGCGGGCTTGAGCAAAGCAGGGCAGAAGGAACTCCCGTCAAAATATTTCTATGACGACGTGGGCTCGGCCCTGTTCGAGGTGATCTGCCTGCTGCCGGAGTATGGGCTTACTCGTGCCGATGAACGCCTGCTCAGCGAATATGCCGAAGAGATTGTCGTGCGTTTGCCGGGGGCCTTGACGGTCGCCGAGCTGGGCAGCGGCAGCGGCAGGAAGACGCGCTTTATCCTGGAGGCCTTGGGTGCCCGCCGTCCGACGGCTTATTGCCCGATCGAAATCTCGGCCGCCGCGCTGGCGATGTGTAAACGCGAGCTGGGCGATGTCGACGGCATCAGCATTGTCGGCTTCGAAAGCGAATACCTGGATGGCCTGCGTGAAGTGACGGCGCGGCGACGCCAGGGCGAGCACCTGCTGGTGCTCTTCCTGGGCAGTACCATCGGCAACTTCGACGACTCGGCGGACACGCGTTTCCTGCGTGAGATCCGCCGTCTGTTACAGCCCGGCGATGCGCTCTTGTTGGGCACCGACCTGGAAAAGCCCATGCCGATGATGCTGGCCGCCTACGATGACCCGCAGGGCGTAACCGCCTCGTTCAATCTCAATCTGCTTGCCCGCATCAATCGCGAACTGGATGCCGATTTCGATCTGGCGCAGTTCGAACACGTCGCGCGGTTCAACCGTCAGACCAGCAGCGTCGAAATGCATCTGCGCTCACGGCGTGAACAGACCGTCCACGTCGACAAGGCCAATCTCACTGTTCCCTTTCAACCCGGCGAGACCATCTGGACCGAAAACAGCCGCAAATACTCGGTCAACGAACTCATAAAGATGGCGACCCAGTCCAGCTTCTACCCCGACGCCCAGTGGATAGACGAGGAGTGGCCCTTCGCCGAAAGCCTCTGGATCGCCGCCTGAAGTCTTGTCGCTACCTCCGATGAGTAAAAACGGGAGAATAGCATAGTTTCCCTCGTCGGTGGGCTAGATAGTAAAGAAAGCGGGCGGGTTTGGG
>CAYVOU010000223.1:0-4269 GCA_964453295.1 uncultured Gammaproteobacteria bacterium | reverse complement strand
GCGCCAGGCCGGCGGCGAAGCCGCCCAGCAGTTCCGGCGCGCCCACCGCATGCGCCAGCCAGGCAAAGAACAGCACCAGCGACACGATCGTCGTCGGACTACCCCCGGGGATCTCGCTGCGATTGTCGACCTTCTGAATCCACACCGAAACGAAGCGGGCCAGCGGTGTCGCCAGCACGAAGAAAATGACGATGAACAGCAAAACCTTGCCGGCACCGGCCACGCTCACGCCGTGACCGATGGCAAACTGGTACAGGAGGGCCAACAGCACGACACCCAGTACGTCGTCGATGACAGCCGCGCCGAGCACGATCTGGCCCTCCCGGCTGGACTGGCGGTGCAGATCGGCGAGCACGCGCACCGTGATGCCGATGCTGGTGGCGGTCAGCGTGCCGCCGATGAACAGCGAGGGCATGATGCCGAGATCGAGCAGGTAACGGCTGACCAGGAATCCGAAGGCGAATGGCAGCACAAAGCCGCCGACGGCCACCGTCAGCGAACTGCCGCCGGACTTCGCCAGTTGGCGGATGTCGGTTTCCAGGCCGATTTCGAACAGCAGCAGGATGATGCCGATCTCGGCCAGCAGCTTGATCGTTTGCGTCGGTTCGATCAGGCCCAGAACGCTGGGACCCAGCACGATGCCGGCCACCAGCTCGCCGATGACAGGCGGGGTATGCAGTCGCGAGGCGACCTCCGCGAAGATGCGCGCGGCCAGCAGGATGGCGAGCAGCTGCAGAAGAAAATTTGCTGATTCCATCTCAGCGCCTCCGGAAATGCCGGCACGGCCTGGCGGGCGGCCGGACGTGGGTGGATGACAGTGTGACGGCGAATGACATTCTGAAATGGCGAAAGCGGACACGATGGCGGCGCCGTTCGCGGCCGCGCGTGTCGCCGCCTAGTCCTTGATGTAGTCCTTCATGAGCAGCGCCGAGACTTCGTTGGCCTGCTTGATCTGATCGGTCGACATGGAATCCAGCAGCATCGCCCGCGTCTTGATCGCGTCCTGCGATCCGTTCGCCGTGGCCACGTCGCACCAGGCGTAGGCCTTGACCACGTCGGCGGCCACGCCATGGCCCAGAGAGTAGGAGAGGCACATCATCAGTTGCGCCTCGGTGTCGTTCCGGCGCGCGCCGCGTGCCCACCAGTAAACGGCCTGCTGGTAATTCTGATCGACGCCGCGGCCCTGGCCATACATCATGCCAAGCAGGTACTCGGCCTCCGGCAATTGCTGTTCGGCCGCGGCACGCAGCCAGCGCACCGCCTCGGTGTCGTTCCTGGCGATGCCGGCGTCCTCGTCACCGTCGCGGTAAATCTTACCCAGTGCGAGTTCCGCGGCGGCAAGACCCTGGTCGGCGGCCTTGCGGTACCACGACACCGCCGTCACCGGATCCTTCTCCACGCCCTGGCCCGTCGCGTACATCGCGCCGAGGTTCATCTGCGCCATGGCCGAGCCCTGGTCCGCGGCCTTCGTATACCATTCGCGCGCCGTATCGGCATTGGCGGCCACGCCCTGCCCGGTCGCATACATGTAGCCGAGATTCGCCTCGGCGTCGGCATTGCCCTGCTCCGCGGCCGATCGATACCACTGCACAGCCTGGGCGGCATCCTGCTGCGTGCCCTTGCCCTCGCGATAGAGATTGCCGAGGTTGTACTGGGCCGGGGCATACCCCTGGTCGGCGGCCTTGCGGTACCACTGCAGCGCCTGGTCCGGATCCGCCTTGACCCCCTGGCCATGTTCGTAGAGGACGCCGAGGTTGTACTGGGCCACCGCGTCGCCCTTCGCGGCGAGCGGGCTCCAGATTGCCAGCGCCTGCGCGTAGTCGCCGCGCGCGGCGGCAGCCAGCCCGGCGGCGTTATCGGCCGTCGCGGCGGCATAGACGACGGTCGCCGCCGCCAGGGTCAGGACTAGGGCCAGGGCAAGACCAAGGGCCCGCAGGATCGGTCGTGGAATGATAGAATCGCGCCGCACTTTTGCATTATACGGCTTTAAGCGTGCCAACACGCCAGCCTGGCCGGCCGTGACGCGGCAACCCGAGGATGCGTAACCCATGACGGAAATAAAATACACCAAAGATCATCAATGGCTGCGGCTCGAGGACGACGGCACGGCCGTTGTCGGTATCACCGACTACGCCCAGGAGCAACTGGGAGACGTGGTTTTCGTGGAACTGCCGGCCGTGGGCACGGCGGTCGCCCGCGACGCGCAGGTGGCCCAGGTCGAATCGGTCAAGTCCGCCGGCGAGGTCATGGCCCCGGTCGGCGGCACCGTTGTCGAAGTGAACACCGCGCTGGACGGGGAGCCGGGCACGATCAACACCGATCCCGCCGGCGCCGGCTGGTTTTTCAAGCTGAAGCTTGCCGATCCGACGGAGCTCGACGGGCTACTCGACGAGGCGGCCTACCAAGCGCACCTGGCCACCCTCGGTTGATCGGCCGCAAACCGGACCGTCCCGTCGGGTTCCAGGCGCTTCGCCGCAGGCCCCGGCGTCGCTTGTCGATTGACGGATATCGGCGTAAAAGAGCGTCATGAAGATCCGACGGATCAATCCGCTGCCCTATCTTTTCATCGCCGCCGCCCTGCTTTGGGCCTGGCGGCACTATGAGCCACCGATAGGTGACAAGCTTGCGGCGAACAATCACGTCGTGATGTATTCGCTGACCACCTGCAGCTACTGCAAGACGCGCGCTGCTGACTTTCGCCGGCTGGGCATTCCCTTCAGGGAAGTCATGGTCGATAAGGATCAGGCCTTGCAGAATCGACTGATCGAGCAGGCCAAGGCCACGGGCGTGGGCGGTATCGGCATGCCGATCATCGACGTCAACGGCACCTTGCTGCCCAACAATCCGCCGCTGCGCGAAATCGAGAAGCACCTGCGGTTCAAGTCGTGATGGCCTGACGGGCGCGCCCGCCCTGGGCGGCGTTCAGAGCCGCGACGCCCAGAGATCGTAGTCGCCGGCCTCATTGATCGTGACTTCGATCATGTCGCCGGGCTTCAATCCGGCCGCATCCTCGATGAAAACGCTGCCGTCGATCTCCGGCGCATCGGCACTGCTGCGCGCCACCGCGCATTGCTCATCGACGCTGTCCACCAGCACGGTCATGCGCTCTCCCACCTTCGCCTGCAGCCGCTGTGCGCTGATGCGGTTCTGCAGCGCCATCAGGCGTTCGTAGCGTTCGGTCTTGACGTCGTCCGGCACCGCGCCGGGCAGTTCGTTGGCGCGCGCGCCTTCAACCGGCGAATAGGTAAAGCAGCCGACGCGATCCAGCTGCGCCGCATCCAGGAAAGCCAGCAAGGCCTCGAACTCCGCCTCGGTCTCGCCCGGGAATCCGACGATGAAGGTACTGCGCAAAGTCAGCCCGGGGCAGACGCTGCGCCATCGTTCGATGCGGCGCAGGTTGTCCTCGGCGGCGGCAGGCCGCTTCATGCGCTTGAGCACGCCGGGGCTGCCGTGCTGCAACGGGACGTCCAGATACGGCAGGATTTTTCCCTCGGCCATCAACGGAACGATCTCGTCCACGTGCGGATAGGGATAGACGTAATGCAGGCGCACCCACACGCCTAGCTCGCCCAATCCACGCGCCAGCCCTTGCAGCGAGGCCGCGTACTCGCGTCCGCGCCAGGTCGCGGCGGCGTAGCGGCGGTCGACGCCGTAGGCGCTGGTGTCCTGCGAGATGACCAGCAGTTCCTTGACGCCGGCGGCCGCCAGCTTCTCGGCCTCCTGCAGAACTTCGTCGATCGGGCGGCTGACCAGGTCGCCGCGCATGGAGGGGATGATGCAGAAGGTGCAGCGGTGATTGCAGCCCTCGCTGATCTTGAGGTAGGCATAGTGGCGCGGCGTCAGCTTGATGCCTTGCGGCGGGACCAGGTCGACGTAAGGATCGTGGCGCGGCGGCAGGTGCGTGTGCACGGCGCCCACCACCGCTTCATACTGGTGCGGGCCGGAGACCGCGAGAACCTGCGGATGACGTTCGCGGATGCGTTCCTCGCGCGCACCCAGGCAGCCGGTCACGATGACCTTGCCGTTCTCGGCCAGTGCCTCGCCGATCGCTTCCAGCGATTCCTCCACCGCCGATTCAATGAAGCCGCAAGTGTTCACCACCACCAGGTCCGCGGCATCGTAGCTGGGAACGATATCGTAGCCTTCGACCCGGAGCTGGGTCAGGATGCGTTCCGAGTCGACGAGCGCCTTGGGGCAGCCGAGACTCACAAAGCCTATCTTGGGATTCATTTTTGACATCGTGCCGGGCCGGATCGGGTCGTTTGGGGC